>CAZIAA010000179.1:0-4078 GCA_964537365.1 uncultured Sandaracinobacter sp. | reverse complement strand
ATATGGCCCTGCCGGTCGCGCTTGGTTTCCAGATAATGGCGGTTGTGCGGATTATGGCCGAAATCATGCGGCACCAGCTCCGTCACTTCTATGCCATTGGCAATCAGCGCATCGGATTTGGCCGGATTGTTCGACAACAGACGAATGCGTTCCACATGCAAGGCCTTCAGCATCGCCGCCGCCAGATCGAAATCCCGTTCTTCGGCGCCAAAGCCCAGCCGCAGATTGGCGTCCACCGTATCAAAGCCCTGATCCTGCAACTGATAGGCGCGCAGCTTGTTCATCAGGCCAATGCCCCGCCCTTCCTGTTGCAGGTAAAGGATGATGCCGCCATCGACGCACGGCGGCATGCAATTGCGGGCCGCAATCGCATTTCAGGCTGCCGAGCACATCGCCGGTCAGACAGGCGCTGTGCAGCCGCACCAGTGGCACTGCCTCGGCCTTGCCGATCAACAGTGCCAGATGTTCAGGGCCGCCATCTGACGGTCGAAAGGAAATGACCCGGCTGTCCGGGCCGCCGTCCAGTGGCAGGCGCGCGCGGCTGACGATGCGCAGGCGCGGTGCCCGGCGCCAGCGCAAAATGGCCTCGGCATCGGCCTGCAGCCGTTCCGGCGGCGCCGGCGATGCTGTTTCGACGGCGAACACCGCCGGCAATAGCGCGGCCCGCTTGGCCAGTTGCAGCGCCGCCGCGGCCGCGCGGCTGTATTCGTCCAGGCTGCGGGTCGGAAACGGCCCCTTGAACGGCGTTGCCAGATCATCCACCGGATCGGCGGCGGCAATGCAATGCACCAGATCGAGCCAGGGCCGGCGCACAATGGCAACTGCTGCCTGCCCGGCGGCCGCGCGCTGGTTGGTGATTTTCAAAGTCTCCGCCCGTTCCGGTGTCAGCAGAAGCATGGCGGGCCGGGTCGATTCCAGCGCTGCAAGGCTGTGCGCCGTGCTCAGTTCCGTCGCCAGAATGTCGAGCGCGACCTTGCCATCGACGATACGGATGATTTCACCCCGACGCAGATCATCGACCGCGCGCACCAGAGCCAGATCGGACGCCGGGTCGATCACAGGTCGAACGCCGCCAGCAGGGGGACATGATCCGAAGGGCGGTCCCAGCTGCGCGCGTGGATCAATGTCTCGCAGGAACGCGCCTGGCCGGCCAGCGCTTCGGACGCCCAGATATGGTCCAGCCGCCGGCCGCGATTGGATTTGGCCCAGTCGCGGGCGCGATAGCTCCACCAGGTGAACAGCTTTTCCGGCAGTGGTGTGAATTGCCGGCCGACATCGATCCAGCCATGGCTGTCCTGCAGATTGCCAAGCGCTGCCACTTCGACCGGCGTGTGGCTGACTACATCCAGCAACGCCTTGTGATTCCAGACATCCTCGGCATGGGGGGCAATGTTGAAATCCCCCACCAGGATCGAGGGCTGCTGCAACGTCCGCGACCAGTCGGTCATGCGCGACAGGAAATCCAGCTTCTGGCCGAATTTCGCGTTCAGATTGCGGTCGGGAATGTCGCCACCGGCGGGGATATAGACATTGTTGAGAATTACATCCCCCGGCAGGCGGACCGCGACATGGCGCGCCTCACCATTGTCCTGCCAGTCATGCCGGGCCGCAGCAGTGACCGGGATCCGCGAGGCAATGGCAACACCATGATACATGCGCTGCCCGGCCAGAAACCGATGGGTATAGCCCAGCCGGTCGAACAGTTCGGAGGGGAAATCGCTGTCCTGGCATTTGGTTTCCTGCAGGCAGAGAATATCGATATCATTTTCCGTCAACAGTTTCTCGACCAGGCCGGCGCGGGCGCGAATGCTGTTGATATTCCATGTGGCAATTCGGACAGACATGGCCCCGGACATAGGGCGTCCGATCGCAAAGGTCACCTTGTAAATCCGGGCCCGCACAATTTCGCCTGGCAAAGGCGGAACCGCCCAACAAGCAGCACGCGTAAATTCAGTCAGGGAAAGCCCTTCGCGGAAAGATTTGGCCCTCGTTCCGGGGGCTTGGAACGAGGGCCGGTTCTGCGTTCGTCACGCAATCAACGCTGACGAGGCCAGGCAACAGGGGGCAAACACTGGCTGCCATCCGCGTCGACATCCAGACGTGTAGCAAGGCAAAGCTTGCCGACGGCTGAACGCTTTCGCACGATCGACAGTTTTTCCGGCTTGCCAATTGCCGACAGCTGCGATTGCGCCACTGCGGACGCAGCCGCGGTGGCGGGGCAAGCACAATTGGCCGCCTTTTGTCCTGCCTGTCTCAACGGAGTTTTGTTTCAGCCGGCCTTTCCGGGCGGTGTGCTGCGGCCACGGCGCGGGTCGCGATAACGGAACAGTGAATCCGCCAGCGGCTGGTTGAAGCGGCTGTTCGAAAGCTCCACCACCGTCAGATTATTTTGCGCATCGGTGACGCGCCAGCCAGTCAGCAACAGGCCACCCGGCGCCTTGCTGTCGGGCTTCACGAAAAAGGTGATGCGGCCGGATTCCGGGTGGTTGGGATCCTGTGCTTCGACTGCAATCTGCCCCGGCAGGGGCGATTGCGCCTCCGGCAGGACGCGCGCCACTTTGGAAAAATCCGAATCTGCATCCAGCAACACACCCAGCGGTGTCGATTTGATCGGCCATTCCGACACTTGCGACACTTTGTAATCAACAAAGCTCAACCGCGATCCGTCGGCAACCACCAGAAAGGATGCGGCTTTACCGTAATCGAAACGGATCCTGCCCGGCCGCTTCAACGACATGACACCCGTGGACACGCGGCCATCGGCGGCTGTCTGGCGGAAATCCGCCTGCAGCGTCGTGGTTGCGGCAAAGGCCCGCTCCACCGCCTTCAAGTCAACCGCGGCGGCCTGCACCGCTGTGGGGGCGGCAGAAGCCGCCAAAGCCACAAACGCAAAAGCAGCGAAATTCAGCAGTTTTCGGACCATGAAATTACCGTGCGTGGCGCTGGTTGAACGATGCTTGAATGGTCGCAACCGTCTCTGGAAGTGTGGCAAAATGGTCAATCAGGTGATCGCACGCCAGGTCCCGCACCGAACCCGCGGCATAGCCGAAGCTCACCAGCACCAGCGGCACGCCGGCAGCATGGGCGGTTTCCGCATCGGTTTCCGAATCGCCAACGAATATCGCGCGGTCCCCGCCGGCCTGTTCGACTGTCGTCATCAGATGGCGCGGATCCGGCTTGCGCCAGGGTAGGGAATCGCCGCCCAGCACGGCGGCGGCGCGCGCCTGCCAGCCAAGCTTTGTAATCAGCGCCTGCGCCAGCCCGACGGGCTTGTTGGTGCAGACGGCAAGGCGAAAGCCCTGCCCGGACAATTCGTCCAATGCCTGTTCCACACCGGCAAAAGGCTGGCTGTGCACGGCCACATGCGCGCGATAATGCTGCATGAAGGTCTCCACACCTTCCTCTACCAGCGCATCCGTGCGCGCGCCCGTTGCTTCCAGCCCGCGTTCAACCAGCACCCGCGCCCCGCGCCCGACCATGCGCCGGACCGACGCCGGATCGACGGATTCGCGCCCGAGCGTCTGCAAGGCATGGTTGAGGCTGGCGGTCAGATCGCCGGCGGTATCCACCAGCGTTCCATCCAGATCAAAGGCAATGGTATCGAATTTCATCATTTGCTGTTAGCGATTGCCATGGATAATGCCAATCCGGCGTCCGGCGGTTCCAGCACTGGCTTTTCAGCCGCCTGTGGTTGTGGCAGGATTCCCGACATGACAAGCGTTTCAGCCCCGCCGGTTGCGGCGATCATCCTCGCGGCCGGCAAAGGCACACGCATGAAATCCGATCTGCACAAGGTGCTGCATCCGATCGGCTGCCAGGCCATGATCCTGCACCTGTTGCAGGCGCTGGCGGCGGTGCAACCGCAACGCCGCATGGTGGTCGTTGGCGACCGCGCCGAACAACTGGCGGACGCGCTGGCCAATACGCGCACGGAACTCATCCAGCAGCAACCGCAGCTTGGCACCGGCCATGCCACATTGCAGGCGGTGCAGGCGCTGGGCAAATTCGATGGCGTGGTGCTGGTGCTGTTCGGCGATGTGCCGCTGTTGACGGGCGCCACCATGGCGCGGCTGGTGGA
>CAZIAA010000178.1:0-4079 GCA_964537365.1 uncultured Sandaracinobacter sp. | reverse complement strand
AGGCGGCGCGCCGTCTCGACGGCACGCTTTTCCATGGCGCCGCCGCCGATGGTGGTGTGGCGGGAATGCGGCCGGGCAATCACGAATAGCCGGGGCGAACGGAAAGGGCTTAGCCGCAGCGCCTCGAATTTAGCAGGCGCAGGCGGCTCAGATCAGAGGCGGTCTGGCCGTCAGGCCGTGGTTGCCGGCGCCGCTTCAGCGGAATCGCTGGCTGCGGCATCCGCTGCGTCGGTTGCAGCTTCGTCACCAGACGCAGTGGTATCCGCCGGGGCTTCTTCCGCGGCTGCGACGTCTGCTTCCGTTGGCAGCGGCTTCGGGCTGTCGCTCTGGCTGTTCAGATAGGCAATCAGATCGGCGCGGTCAGACGGCTTCTTGATGCCTGCAAAGGCCATTTTATTGCCGGGGATGTATTTTTTCGGATCTTCGATCCAGTGCGACAGCGCATCCCAGTCCCAGGTCTTGCCAGCGGTTTCCTGCATCGCGGCGGAATAGGCGAAGCCTGCTTCATGGGCATGGTGGGCACCGATGATTCCGTAAATATTGGGGCCGAGGCCATGTGCGCCACCCTTGTCTATGGTGTGACAGACAGCGCATTTCTTGAATTGCGCTTCGCCCTTGGCGATGTTGGCGGATGCGAGGAAAAATTCGATCGGCTTTTCCGCCGGCGCTGCTTCTGCGGGGCCGCTTTCTTCTTCCACGCCTTCAACGATGAAACCGGGTTTGGCGGGCGTTTCCGGAGTGAACATGGCGCCGGTCACAAGCGACAGACCCATGACGGTCAGCACTCCGGCCAGAGTCCAGCCCGCAATCTTGTTCCACTCGAAGCTGTCCACCTGTTGATCACTCCAAAATGCCCGTGCGGCGCCCTTGTTGCCGGCGCCTCTGACAGAATCCTCTGACAGAACATACGCCCCTGGCCGGGCGACGCCAGAACACCCGGACCATTTGCCGCTCATAGAAAGCCGAAAGCGTCTTTGCAATGCTTTCCCGGCAAAATCCACCCCATGGCGGGCGGGACGCCGGGTGCAAAACCGGCACCGCCGTAAAGGCAGCGCGATCGGAATATTGCCCTGTTCCTGCTGGCGTGGTCTGCGTTGACGAATGCGCGGCCCCGGTGCATGGCGCCGGCGTCGTCATGAAAAACTATCCTCCTCTTGCGCAAACGCTCGTCGACCGCATGCGCGCGGCCGCTGCCGCCGACCCGGCACGCGCGGTCAGCTTTCAGGGCGCGCCCGGCGCCTATTCCCACCAGGCCGTTCTGGAAGCAGTTCCTGATGCGCTGCCGCATCCCTGCTTCAGTTTCGAGGATGCCATTGCCGCAGTGGTCGATGGCAGAGTGCGTCTGGCCGTCATACCCGTGGAAAACAATCTGCATGGCCGGGTTGCCGATGTGCATTTTCTACTGCCCGAATCGGGGCTGTCGATCATTGGCGAACATTACCTCAAGGTCGAGCATTGCCTGCTGGGCGCGCCAGGCGCGGTTCTGGCCGATGTGCGGGAAGTGCTGTCGCATCCGCAGGCGCTGGGGCAATGCCGGCATCGCATGCGGGCGCTGGGCATTCGCCCGCGCAACCATGCCGATACCGCGGCGGCGGCGGCGCTGGTTGCGGGCGAAGGCGACCGGCGGCTGGCCGCCATTGCTTCGAAGCTGGCCGGGGAAATGTACGGCAATTCATTGCTTCTGGAAGCCGTGCAGGATGCCGATCACAACCGTACCCGGTTCCTGATCCTGTCGCGAACGCCATTGGCGCTTCCCGATGAAGCAGGGGCTTTCAAGACCACCTTGTCGTTTGAAGTGAAGCATGCGCCGGCGGCGTTGTACAAGGCGCTTGGCGGCTTCGCCACCAATGGAATCAATCTGACACGCCTCGAAAGCCATTTGCGCGGCGGCGGTTTCGTTGCAGCGGAATTTCTCATCGACATCGAGGGCCAGCCGGCCGATCCCGCTGTGGCACGGGCGCTGGAGGAACTGGCCTTTCATTCGCGCTGGGTGCGCAGCCTTGGCACCTATCCGGTGGCGCAGCTGGCGACAGCCACCGAAGATGACAGCCCGGACTGAGCATCGACGCCTGACAGGCGGGTAGCAGGAACTTTTACCGAACTTCACCGCCAGCGCTAAGATTTCTGCGGGAATGGCCGTGAATGCAGTGCATGCAATGTAATGTCCATTCCGGGCCGGGCATGCGCCTGGAAGATTTGCGAGGGCGCTGATGTCCATGATGTTCAGCCCGCCGACGCAGCTGGAGCAATTCTCGTTCAGGGATTATTTCGCGCTTGCGCGGAATGACAATTTTGCCTGCCGGCTGCGCACGGCGCAGATTCAGGCCTATTATGCCTATCTGCCGTTCAACCTGTTCGTGGCGACACTGGCGCTGACTGCGCTGATCCTGCAGTTCGGGGATCGCATCAGCCGCTTTGGCATGATATTCGTGGCGGTTGCGATTACCCTCACCATTGGTCTGGGCGCCCTGCATGGCTATGTCTGGAAAAGAGACGGCAAGCAGTTCGTTTCCCGCAATGATATGCTGTTCCTGTTGCTGCGGCTGTTCATGACCGGGCTGGCCTGGAGCGTGCTGATTTTCCTGATCGTGCGCAATTCCGACAAGAGTGACGCCATGATGGCCATTGCGCTGTCGATTGCCGGCGTCGCCACCATGGCGTTTTCGACTGTCAACTGGCCGCTGGGCTCTCTGGCGCTGGTGGGCGTGGTCATGATCGGCATGGTGGCTGGCGTCATTGTTTCCGATTGGCACACGCTGACCATCAGTCTGCTGCTGTTGGGGGTAGGGCTGGTGATGGCGCGCGCCATTCTGGTTTCGACCCGCATGCTGATGCATGGCATCCGCGTTTACGAACAGTATCGCGAACAGGATGAAGTCGTGCGCCTGCTTTTGAACGAATTCGATGCCAATGGTTCCGAATGGCTGTTTGAATTTGGCGCCGATGGCTGCCTGACATTCGCCTCCGTGCGCATGGCTGAAACTTTTCGCCGCCCGGTGGAAGAACTGATCGGCACACATTGGTTGATGCTGGTGCAGGACGAAACGAGCGGCAAGGAACTTGCCGCGCTGGTTGCGGAATTTCGGCCGTTCCGCAATCTGCTCACCCGAATCGAAGTGGATGGCGACCCGCGCTGGGTTTCGGTGTCGGGCACGCCCAAACTCGACCCGGCTGGCCGGCCGGTCGGCTATCGCGGCGTTGGTTCCGATGTGACCGACCGGCGCCGGGCGGCAGAGCGCATCGCCGAGCTGGCGACATTCGATTCGCTGACTGGTCTGGTCAACCGCCGCATCATCCACCAGGAACTTTCGGATCTGTTGCCGGGCGATCGCTGTGACGATTCGAATCACGGCGTTGCATTGCTGTTTGTCGATCTCGACCGCTTCAAGACCGTCAATGATACGCTGGGCCATGGCTCCGGGGATTATCTGCTGGCGGAGGTGGCGCGGCGGATGCGCACCTATATCGCCCGCAATGGCTGCGACCGCGCGCTCGTCGGGCGGCTGGGCGGCGACGAATTCGCAATCACATTATGCGCCAGCACGGTCGAACAGGCAGTGGAAATCGGCAAGGGCGTCATTGCGGCGCTCAGCCAGCCCTATGAAGTGGCTGGCAAGCAGGCCGTTGTCGGCGCCAGCATCGGCCTTGCCATGGGTCCGCGCGATGGCGCGACTGTCGAGGATCTGATGCGCGCGGCCGATCTGGCGCTGTATGAAGCCAAGTCCAAGGGCCGTGGCACGGTCTGCGAATATGATCGGGAAAAGCATGAACAGACCCAGAACCAGCACTCATTGGAACTGGATTTGCGCCATGCCATCGCCAATCACGAACTTTATCTGCAGTTCCAGCCCGTGGTGGATGCCGTGGATGAGCGTGTGGTCGGCTTCGAAGCGCTGTTGCGCTGGCAGCATCCGAAGCTGGGCAATATTCCGCCATTGAAATTCATTCCGATTGCCGAGGAAATCGGAATGATCGGCGAAATCGGCGCCTGGGTGCTGAACGAGGCTTGCCGTGTCGCCGTCAGCTGGCCGCGCCAGATCCGCTGTGCGGTCAATGTGTCGCCCAAACAGTTCGAAGAT
>CAZIAA010000177.1:0-4082 GCA_964537365.1 uncultured Sandaracinobacter sp. | reverse complement strand
CTGATGGAAGTGGAGGAAGCCGCCCAGCATATCCGCGAAATGGTGGATCCGGACGCCAATATCATTGTCGGTTCGGCATTCAGCGACAGCCTGAACGGCAAGATGCGGGTCAGTGTCGTTGCCACCGGGATCCAGTCCGAAGAAGCCGGCCAGCCGATGGTGGAAGGCCGACGCCCGACGCAGTCGGCGGCGGCATCGGTGTTCGGCGCGCATGCCGGTGGTATTGGCCGCGCCGCGCCGGGTGCCGGGGAAATTCCGTCATCGGATCCGGAACCGCCGCACGGCGGTGGCGGTGGTTCCGGACCGAAAGGAACCAGCGCGGACAAGTTCACGGCACCGGTTGCGGCGCCGGCCGCCGAAGCTGCATTGCAGCCCGTTGCCGCCAGCGACGTGCAGGAAGTGGCGCAGGCGGAGGATGATGCCGGTCTGTCCGACGAGGATATCCTCGAACTGGAGCAGCCGCTGGCGGAAACCGCGCCGGACGCGGCCGAAGAAGCCGGGGAATCGGTGGTTGCGGAATTGCCTTTTGCCATGCCCGAGCAACAGCCCGAACCACGCCGGCGCGCCGAAGCCGCGCATGTCCCGGCGCCGTTGGTGGAAGCACAGCCAGAGCGCAAGCCGACGCTGTTCGAACGCATGATGCATCTGTCGCGCAAGCCGCGCGATCCGGAGCCGCCGGTGGAAACCCTGGCGCCAGAGTCGGAAGAAGAGCTGGAGGATAGCGACGATGTGCGGATTCCGCCGTTCATGCGTCGCCAGCGCAACTGAGGTTTCGTCGCAACTGAGGTCGGTCATTGCGAACAGCGTCTGTTCCGTCGTCGGAGAGCGGCCGACAGACGCTGTTCATTTGCTGGAAATTCTGGCAGTCATTGCGGAGGCGAAACAGAGGAGGGGATGATGTACAGCCATGTGATCGTTGGCGCGCGCGATCTCGATGAAGCGCGCAAATTCTATGATGCCATATTTGCCGCCATTGGTGTCAGACCGGGCGTTTCCCCGGAAGATTACCGCATTTTCTGGATGACTCCGACCGGGCTTTTCGGCGCGACCATTCCGATCAATGGCGAAGCGGCCAGCTTCGGCAATGGCGGCACCATCGGCTTTGCCATGGATTCGCCAGAACAGGTGGATGCCTGGCATGCCGCCGGCGTTGCCAATGGCGGCAGCAGCTGTGAGGACCCGCCGGGCGTGCGCGAAGGCGGCGCCGCTGGCCGGATGTATCTGGCCTATCTGCGCGATCCGACCGGCAACAAGCTCTGCGCCTTGCACCGTCTGGCGGATTGAGGCTGAAACCCTGAGGCAGGATCGGGGCGGGACTGGCGGTTAATCCAGCTCCGCCTTCAGCGGGCGGTTGAGCAGCCTTTCGATGATTTCGGCAACGGTCGCTTCGCCGGCGAGAAGCTCGGCAACGGCCCTCGCAATCGGCATGTCGACACCGACGGCAGCGGCGGCCTGCAGCAACACCGGCGCAGTCGCAGCACCTTCGGCAATGCTGCGCTTGCCGGACAGGGCTTGCGATGCGGTCTGGCCCTGCCCCAGCGCAATCCCCAGGGACATATTGCGCGACTGGGTTGATCCGCAGGTCAGCACCAGATCGCCCAGACCGGACAGGCCGGCGAGCGTTTCCGCGCGGCCGCCACGGGCGACGCCGAAACGAGTCATTTCGGCAAAGCCGCGGGCAATGACGGCGGCACGGGCGTTTTCCCCGAGGCCAGCGCCAATGACGACACCACAGGCAATGGCCAGCACATTCTTGACCGCACCGCCGATTTCGCAACCAGGCACATCGTCCGAGGCATAGGGGCGGAAATGCCGGCGCGCCAGCCGTTCAGCCAGCGCCGCGGCAGCATCGAGGCTGCTGGCCGCCAGCGTCACGGCGGTGGGCAGGCCACGCGCGGTTTCGGCGGCAAAGCTTGGCCCCGAAAGCACTGCCAGCGGACAGCCGGGCGCGGCGTCGGCCGCCACTTCCACCATCAGCCGGTGGCTGCCGGCTTCGATCCCCTTGGAGCAGAGAATGAGGGTTGGCTGGTGGCCATGCGGGGCGTCGCGCAGCACGGCGCCGACGAACTGCGCCGGCGCGACCACCAGCCACAGATCTATTGCGGCCAGATCATCAAGGTTGGATGTGGCGCGGATGCGCGGCGACAGCGCGATTCCGGGCAGGAACAGCGGGTTTGCGCGGGCATTATTGATGCTGGCGGTGACTTCCGGCTCCAGCGCCCATAAGGTCACGTCGACCGTATCCGCCAGAATATGGGCGAGGGTCGTGCCCCAGGCGCCGGCCCCAAGAACGGCAATGGCGCGATTGGTCATGCTTTCACTCCTGCGCCGCGCACGGCATCGGCATCCGGATCGAGCGGCCAGCGCGGCCGCGCCTGCGGGTCGGGATGCGGGGTATCGCCGATGGCAATGCGTTCCTGCGCTGCCCAGGCGATCATGGCGGCATTGTCGGTGCACAGCTGCAGGGGCGGGGCAATGAAGGGCAGGTCGTGGGCCATGGCGAGCTGTTCAAGGCCATGGCGCACGGCGCGGTTGGCGGCAACGCCGCCAGCCACCACCAGCGCGGTTGCACCCATGGCGCGGCCAATGGCGATGGCGGTGCGGTCGACCAGGCAATCGACCACGGCCTGCTGGAAGCTGGCGGCGATGTCGGCGCTGCGATATTGCCCGCTTTGCACCGCGCGCAGCACGGCCGTTTTCAGGCCGGCAAAGCTGAAATGCGGTTCGCCAGAGCCAAGCAGCGGCCGCGGCAGCGGCACAGTGCGCGGGTCGTCGCTGGCGGCGGCGCGTTCGACCGCCGGTCCGCCGGGGAAGCCGAGGTCGAGCATTTTCGCGACCTTGTCAAAAGCTTCGCCGGCAGCATCGTCGATGGTTTGCCCCACTACTTTCATGTCGTTTACAGCATTTACAAGCACAATTTGCGAGTTTCCGCCCGAAACCAGCAAACAAAGAAACGGAAATTCGGGAAAGAGCTCATCCTCATCTCCTCTGCTAATAAAATGTGCCAAAACGTGTGCCTGCAAATGATTTACTTCCACAAGCCGAATGCCCAGCGCTTGCGAAAATCCCTTTGCAAACGACGCCCCCACAAGCAGCGAACCAAGCAAACCCGGCCCGCGGGTAAATGCCACGGCGCTGAGCTGCGATTTGGTTACGCCGGCCTCTTTCAATGCAGCATCAACTACCGGAATTATATTTTGCTGATGTGCGCGCGAAGCAAGTTCGGGAACCACTCCTCCGTAAAGGGCATGCACCGACTGATTGGCCGTTACATTCGACAGCAGAACATTATTTTTTAAAACTGCTGCCGAAGTATCGTCGCACGACGATTCGATACCCAATATATATACGTCGTTCATAATTTTTTTGTGCTGAAAGCGGTAAAAAAACTGTACTTTTCTCAGATGAAAACAACAAACCCGAAATAAACCGTTTATTTAGTAAAACAGGCACCTTTTTTGTCGTTACAATGCATTTCTTAGCAGTTTTTTATTATTCAAAATAGCAAATTATTACTTACTTTTGTATTTCGATGTCCAAAAGTATAAAAAAAACAGTTACCATACTAAGTTTTTTGCTTGCAGGGTTTATTTTAATAATTGCAGGTATTCCGGTTTTATTGCAGTCCGATAAAATCCAAAACTTTATTGCTCAAACTGTTGTAAAAGAATTATCGGAAAGTCTGAATACTGAAATCAGCATTGGAAAAGTTAAATATAAGTTGCTCAACTCCATCGAAATAAACCATAGGGCCTTTGCCCGGCGACGGAACCGATTTTTCCTGAGTGGCCGTAATCATGGTGTGCAGGTATTCTGTTTCATTCTTAAATACTTCGATAAATTCTACAATTCCGCGGTTGCCAACGTTAAATGCTCCATTGAGCGACAGTACTCGTGGATCATCCTCCGAATATAAATCTATCTTGGAAATATCCACACTGCCTGTCAGTATACTGGTATCTTGATTGTTTGGATCAACGGGCGCTACTACACCTATGCCCTTCCTCGACCGTATTGAAAAACCTGTCTTCACGACCGGAAAATGCTCATACTCACCGTTATATTCATGCTTCAGTCGGTAC
>CAZIAA010000176.1:0-4090 GCA_964537365.1 uncultured Sandaracinobacter sp. | reverse complement strand
CGGGGCTTGCGCCGTGGCGCGTTCGGGTGCCGGATTGACATCCGCCGCATTGCAGGCGGCCAGTAACAGCAGAACCCCCACACAAAACAGGGGGCGGGCCATCATGGTTGGTTGCAACCCGCCGCTGCAGCCATCACAGGCCGTGCAGGAATTCGACGATGCGCGCACCCAGTTCGGGCCGGGAAATGCAGGTCATGTGGTTGCCGGGGATTTCCCGGAAAGTCGCTGCCGGCAGTACATCTGCCAATTCCAGCGCCGACTGGCGATATTCGTCGCGGTTCCCGACCAGCACCAGCGTTGGCAGGGCAATTTTCCGGACATCGGCGATATCGGTATCGACCTGCCCCTGCAGCAGGGGAATCATGGCGTCCGGATTGCCGATATTCGCTTCCAGAAAGCGTTCGGCATGATATTCGGCGCTGCCTTTCGGCCAGCTGCCGCGGCCGCGAATGATTCGGATATGCCAGTCGGCGCGCGGTTGCAGGCTGCGGATTCCGTCCAGCCCCATGCCCGCCAATATGGCCGCGCGCGGGCGCAGGCCGCGCACCAGCAGGCGCGCCGCGGTGCGGCAACCCAGCGAATAGCCGCCCAGCACGAAATCCGGCCCCGGTTGCAATGTTTCAACGAGGGCTTCGATATCGCTGGCCAGTACATCCGCCGGCCAGCCATCAGCGCTGGTCGGAGTGTCGCTGTGGCCATGGCCGCGAAAATCCGGCAGGATGGCGCGATAGCCGGCATCGGCCAGCTGCTGCGCCGTGCCATAGCGCACCCAGTTGGTGTCGGCGTTGGAATACAGGCCGTGCAGCAGCAGCACGATCGGCCCGGCGCCGAGGCTGGTATAGGACAGTCTGGTGCCGTCGGCGCCGCGATAATCATGAACATCGGCCATGCCGGCTGCATGCCGTGGCAATCGCTGGCTGACAAGTCATGACACTCTCTTGCGAAGCGGCGCTGCCGGGGCCATTTTGACAACTGGCGTGGCAATGCAGCGGCGCCTGAAGTCGCAGACAGCACGGAAAAGGCGGATATGGCGGACGGAACAGGCGAGAATGAACTGACGTTGCAGGCTCCCGAGGCCGTGCCGGCGGTGTCGACGGACAAGGCTGCCGGGCTGGTGCCGCTGGAGGATAAGGTGCGCGACGCGCTGCAGGCGCGGGTGGCGGATTTTGTCGCCGATCTGGTGGACAAGGATGCGAACAGCCCGGAATTCGGCCAGCAGGTCGACCGGCTGGCGCAGCTTGGTCAGGCGGAGATCGCCCGCACCGCGGCCCGCTCCAACCATTTCCTCGATATGCCGGTGCGCGCCATGGACCGGGAGGCCGGCATTGGCTCGGATCTCGCCGAACTGCGGCGCACGGTGGAAGCGCTGGACCCGGGCAAGCAGCGGCGGTCGTTGCTGTCACCGCGCCGGCTGCTCGGGATCATTCCGTTCGGCAGCAATGCCCGGCGCTATTTCGATGGCTATAAATCAGCGCAAAGCCATATTTCCGGCATTCTGCAGAGCCTGGCCGATGGCAAGGATCAGCTGCTGCACGACAATGCCGCCATCGACACCGAACGCCAGAGCCTGTGGCAGGCCATGGGCCGGCTGGAACAGATGATTCACATGTCGAAGCTGCTCGATCAGGAAGTAGAAGAAGCCGCCCTGCGGCTGGAATCGACCGAACCGCAGAAAGCCCGGGCGATGCGCGAGACGGCGTTGTTTCACATCCGCCAGCGCAGCACCGATCTGCTGACCCAGATGGCAGTCAGCGTGCAGGGCTATCTGGCGCTCGATCTGGTGAAAAAGAATAATCTGGAATTGCTGAAGGGTGTCGATCGAGCCTCGACGACCACGGTTGCAGCGCTGCGCACGGCAGTGACGGTGGCGCAGGCGCTGACCGGTCAGAAGCTGGTGCTGGACCAGATCCGCAGCCTGAACACGACGACAGCCGGGATCATCGCCGCCACCGGTGACATGCTGGTCAAACAGACCGGCGAAATCCACCAGCAGGCCGCCAGCGCCACGATACCCGTGGAGACCCTGCAAAAGGCATTCAACGATATCTATGGCACATTCGAAACCATCGACAAATTCAAGCTGCAAGCATTGGAATCCATGAAGACCACGGTGGATTCACTGTCGGATGAAGTGAATCGGGCACAACAATTCCTGGCGCGCAATGCGCCGCCGGAAGCGTCTGGCGATGGCAAGGCCATGACCGATCCGCTGCTGTTGCCGGTGGATGGCTGATGGCGCTGTTGCCGGAAACGCGGGAAGCGCTGGCGCGCTATGATGCCTGGGTGGCGCGCACTTTGGGCTCGCCGGACCGGCTGGCGCTGGCCGGACAGCGGGTGCGCCGGGGCATCCGCGACATCGGCCGCCGCATCCGCAACATGGTGCTCGGCGTGTTTGGCGTTGCGGTTCTGGCATTCCTCTATGGTACTTTGGTGGCGCCGCTGGGCTTTCTGGGCGTTGTCGTCATGGTGCTGGGCATGTTGGCAGCCATGATGCTGTTCGCCGGCTGGCCGGCGGAGCGGGTGCCGCGCGCGGCCGATCTGCCAAACGGGTCATTGGCGACGCTGCCCGAGCGGGTGGCGGACTGGCTGGGCGCCCTGCGCCTGCCGCTGCCGGCGCGGCAGGCGGCGGAGGTCGATGCGCTTGCCGTCGATATCCGGCAACTCGGCCATCTGGTCGAGCGGATCACCCCCGATTCGGCGCGCGCCGCCGATATCGAGCGCTTGCTGGCCCGGCATCTGCCGCGGCTGATGGACAGCTATGGCGAACTGCCGCCAGCCGCGCGCCACAGTGCCGACGCCGATGCGCATTTTCGCGAAGGACTGCAGGTCATCCGCGCCGAAGTCGGGCGGATGACGGCCGAACTCTCGGCCGAGCGGCTGCAGGCGCTGGAAACCGAGGGGCGGTTTCTGAAAAGCCGCTATCTGCCCGGCGCGGATTGAGGTCGGCCCGGCGGCGCGGAGATGGGCGCGTTCCCGATCGTTGCTCTTGACGCTGGCCCCGGCACACGGGCAAGGGCGCCGCTATGGATATCAATCAGATTCCGATCGGGAAAAACCCGCCGACAGACCTGAATGCCATCATTGAAATTCCGATGGGTGGCGTTCCCGTTAAATATGAGCTGGATGAAAAATCGGGCGCCATGTTCGTCGACCGTTTCCTGCACACGGCGATGTATTACCCCGGCAATTACGGCTTCATTCCGCACACCCTGTCGGACGATGGCGATGCCATTGATGTCATCGTCGTTGGCCCGCAGCCGGTGGTTTCCGGTTCGGTCATCCGGGTGCGGCCGGTCGGCGCCTTGCTGATGGAGGACGAGGCTGGCGGCGATGAAAAGCTCATTGCCGTGCCGGTGGATGAACTTTACCCCTTTTACGCCAATGTGCGCAATTACACCGACCTGCCCCCCGTCCTGATCGAGCAGATCAACCATTTTTTCCAGCATTACAAGGATCTGGAAAAAGGCAAATGGGCGAAGCTGTCCGACCTGGTGGACGTGCAGGGCGCCGAACAGATGGTGAGAGAAGCGGTTGCCCGTTATGAGGCCGCCCGCAACTCTTAGAATCGCGCACTGGAAAGCCGCTGCGCAAACGTCTAGGAACCAGAGCCATCATGCAGCCAGTTCACACCATTTCCGGCCGCGCCATTCCCTTTGGCGCCAGCAATGTCGATACCGACGTCATCATACCAGCGCGCTATCTGAAACTCCTGACCCGGGAAGGGCTGGGCAAGGGCGCCTTTGCTGCCATCCGCCAGACCCCCGGCAATATTTTCGATGCGCCGGAAAATCAGGGCGCGCCGATCCTCATTGCCGGCGACAATTTCGGCTGTGGCTCCAGCCGCGAACATGCGCCCTGGGCCTTGCTGGATATGGGGCTGCGGGCGGTGATCGCGCCCAGCTTTGCCGATATCTTTTCCAGCAACAGCTACAAGAACGGCCTGCTGCTGGTGGAATTGCCGCAGGCGCAGATCGACCGGCTGATGCAAGTGGCGGAAAACGGCCAGCCAATTACCATCGATCTCGAACATCAGACCGTGACCACCAGCTATCAGGATCGCTTCGAATTTCCGATCGACCCGTTCCGCAAG
>CAZIAA010000175.1:0-4202 GCA_964537365.1 uncultured Sandaracinobacter sp. | reverse complement strand
AAGAACCGCCGGTCATCTTTGACGATGACAATCCGGAATGGACCGCAGAAGATTTTGCCCGCGCGCGCCCGATCAGCGAATTTCCCGAACTGGCCGCCGCCTTCCCGAAAACACGGGTGGGGCGGCCGCGCGGGTCGGACAAGGAACAGGTGTCCTTGCGCATCGACAAGGAAGTGCTGGCGCGATTTCGCGCCGGCGGCGCGGGCTGGCAGACGCGGATCAATGCCGCGCTGCGCAAGGCCGTGCATTTACCATAATCAAGGGTCGGTTTCGCATTTGAGATCGGTCTGAAAGCCGTCGGCCTTGTCATGCCAGATGGCGGTGCGCCGTTTTAGGTTTCGCAGGTCTGTCGTTGGCAGTTGTGGCTGCTGAGGTCGGTGCAGTGGGGCGCCAGCGGCGCCCTGTCCGGCGGCCTTGCCTCACTGCTGAAACCTGCTTCGCTGTTGCGGCAACGGAACAGCGAATGCAGCGTAACTATCCGGGGGTAAGGCTTTTCTTTGTTGGTGGGATTCCGCTTCCCTTTTACCCCCTTGCCGACGACTCATCTCTGCCTGGTCGAATGGATGACAGTGCAATATTTGCCGGGCGGAGCTTCAGGATCGGTGTGATGAAGCAGATTCACCTCAATGGATTTACCCAGAATTCGCCGGCACCGCATTCGCCCGGACTTTGGCGCCATCCGGAGGATGAGGGCACCCGCCATGCCGTTCAGGTGCCGCTGCATGATCCGCTGCTGCCGATTGCGGCAATGGCGCAGGAAACCTCGCATCTGGGCTTTGCCCCGACCTATTCCGCAACCTACACCCAGCCCTATAAACTGGCGCGGCAATTCTCGACGCTCGACCATCTGACCAAAGGCCGGGTCGGCTGGAATATCGTCACGTCCTATCTCGAAAGCGAAGCCGTCAATCAGGGGCTGCCGACCCGGATCGAGCATGACACGCGCTATGACCGCGCCGATGAATATATGGATGTGGTCTATAAATTGTGGGAGCGCAGCTGGGAGGATGATGCCGTCGTGCGCGACCTTGCCCGCGCGACCTATGCCGATCCCGCCCGCGTGCACCCGATCGGGCACAAGGGCAAATTCTTCAACGTCCCCGGCGTGCATCTGGTCGAACCCAGCATCCAGCGCACGCCGGTGCTGTTTCAGGCCGGTTCCTCGGCACGCGGGCGCGATTTTGCCGCCCGCCATGCCGAGGCCATTTTCACCACCACCCAAAACAGCATCGAGGAATTGCGCGTCTTTGCCCGGGATATCCGCGGCCGGGCGCGAGGGTTTGGCCGGCGTCCGGAAGATGTGCTGATCATTCCGGGCATCGTGCCGGTGATCGGCGCGACCGAGCAGGACGCAGCCAGACGCTATGAGGAACTGAAAAGCTATGTCAGCTTCGAAGGCACGCTGGCACTGCTATCCGGGCATACCGGGGTGGATCTGTCCGGCTTTGACCCGGATGCCTATGTGACCAATGTCGCGACCAACGGCTCGCATGGATTCCTGCAGCAATATGCGCTGGATCCCGACCGCAAATGGACGGTGCGCGAAGCCATCCAGAATCACGGTCTGGGGATTGGCGCGATGAAGGTGGTGGGAACGCCGGAGCAGGTCGCCGACCGCTTGCAGCAGATGGTGTTCGAAGGCGATGTGGACGGGTTCAACATCATTCAGGCGGTTTCGCCGGGCACCCTGCGCGATTTTGTCGACCATGTCGTTCCCATCCTGCAACAGCGCGGCCTGTTCCGCACCGAATATGAGACCGGCACCCTGCGCGAACATCTGTTCGGCAAGGGCCATGTCCGTCTGCCGCAACGCCATCCGGCGCGGCAGGTGACCGTGCCCGGCGCGGCGCTGGAAAAGGCGGCGCCGCTGTTGCAGGCCGTCTGAGCGCCCAGCCGACGGTGCTCAGCGACCGGTGAAGCGGGCCGGGCGCTTTTCGAGGAAATGCGCGACACCTTCGCGGAAATCCGCGCAGCCGAGGCTGAGCGCCATTTCATGGTCGGCGTCTTTCAGGCTGGTGGCGAGATCGACGAACAGCGCATCCCACAGCTGGCGCTTGATGATTCGCGTTGAACGCGGCGAAACATTTTCGTTGATGTCGCGCGCATAGGCGAGGGCGGTATCGAGCAGTTCTGCATCCGCCGCCACCCGATCGATGAGGCCGATGTGCAGTGCTTCTTCGGCCAGCACCGGCCGCGAACTGAGCAACAGGTCGAGCGCGCGCGAATGGCCGACGAGGCGGGGCAGCATCCAGCCGATTCCATGTTCGGCAATCAGGCCGCGGCGGGAAAAGGCCGTGACGAATTTCGCGCTTTCGGCGGCAAAGCGCAGATCGGCGAACAGCACGAACGCCAGCCCCATGCCGGCGACCGGGCCGTTGATGGCGGCGATGATCGGCTTGTCGATGGCCGGCAACCAGCTCATCGGCTGCTGGAAATCGGCGCGGCTGTTGCGGTCGGGCGGGGTGAAATCCGGTTCGGCGCGGCTGCCGCTGGCGCTCAGGCCCGACAATACGGCCATGTCCGCGCCGGCACAGAACCCACGCCCGGCCCCGGTCAGGATGATGCTGCGCACATCGGCATCGTCGCGGGCAGTTTCCATGGCCTGCTGCAATTCATTGGCCATGGCCGGCGTCCAGGCGTTCAGCCGATCGGGCCGGTTCAAAGTAACGATGGCGGTGCCATCGCGCTTGTCATAGAGGATGTTGGTGAATTGCATGCTATGGTCTCCTGAAGGCTGAACCGCTTTGACTGGGAAGGCCCGGCTGCGTGCCATGGCGGGCTGGATCGGGCTTCCCTCGCTTTTGCTTGCGCCGCAGTTTTCGCTGCGGCAGACGGAATTGCAACCGGGATCTGACATGCGAAGGGGAATGATTCATGCGCCTGCGCCAGATTGCGTTGCTGGGCCGGGATCTGACGCGGCAGGCAGCGGATATCGAGACCGTGCTCGGGCTGGGAGCGGCCTGGGAGGATCCGGCAGTTGGGCGCTATGGCCTGCACAACCGGGTCTGGCCAGTCGGCGATACATTTCTCGAAATCGTTTCACCCATACAGCCGGGTACCACGGCGGGTCGGCTGCTGGATAAACGCGGGCGGGATGGCGGCTATATGGTGATCTTTCAGGTTGATGATCTGGCCGTGGCGGAAGCGCGGGTGCAGGCGGCCGGGGTGCGCATCGTCGACCGTTACGATGGCGATGGCGCTGCGTTCCGGCATCTGCACCCCCGCGATCTGCCCGGCGCCATTGCCTCCATTGATGCCATGCACCCATCAGAGCGCTGGGCCTGGGGCGGGCCGGACTGGCCGCGCAATGTCCGCACCGATCGCGTGCGGGCCATCACCGGGGCACAGTTGCATGTTGGCGGCTGTGACGAGGTGTCAGCAAAATGGGCAGAAGCGCTGGGATTGCCACGCCAGCGATCAGGCGCGGGCTGGCGATTGTTGCTGGCGGGCGGCGAACTGCGCTTTGCCGAGGTGGCACCGGGCGAAATGGACGGCCTGACCGGGATCGACCTTGTTGCAACGGATGCCGCCGCCATACAGGAAACTGCGGCAAAGCGCGGCTGCATTGATGCGGCGGGAGGTGTGCTGCTGTGCGGCACGCGCATCCGGTTGTTGCCGCCCGGCGGGTAACGCGGCAGCGCGCGGCCGGGATGTGCATGGCCGGGCTTTTGCGGCGCCATGCCGCTCTCGGCCGTGCTTGCGCCGGGGTCCGGCCTCCGCCTATCGTTGACCGGGCCGCAGGTTGCCGGCGGCTGCGTTGTGGGCGGATGGCGGAATTTTCAAGGGAGTTCAGGCACGAGGATGGCAAAGACACGCGGCGAAGCAATGCTGGCGCTCCGGCGGGCGCGGATGGCGGCTTCGCCGCCCATCCTGCGCGGTGGCTATCGGCCGTTCTTTCTGGGCGGCGCCATCTGGGCCGTGCTGGCGCTGGCGGCGTGGATGGTGATCTGGCGCCTTGGCCTGACACCGCCCAGCCATTTCAGCGCGCTGGCCTGGCACCGTCATGAAATGCTGTTCGGGTTCGTTGGTGCCGTCATTGCCGGTTACATGCTGACGGCCATTCCCAACTGGTCCGGCCGGTTGCCCGTGGCCGGGGCGTCGCTGGTGGCGCTGTTCGCGCTGTGGCTGGCCGGGCGGGTCGCGGTGTTCTGTTCGCTGTGGCTGGGTGCGATTCCGGCGCTGGTCATTGATGTCGGCTTTTT
>CAZIAA010000174.1:0-4249 GCA_964537365.1 uncultured Sandaracinobacter sp. | reverse complement strand
TGCGGCCGATGTGCAGATCGAAGCGCAGCGCATCGGCGCTGCTCCAGCGGATGCGCCATAGCGGCAGGGGCTGCGGGTCGCCATCCGCCATGCTCACCAGTTCCAGCGGGTCGTGCAGCAATTCCGGCGCGACGTTGAGGCGCACGGCCTGCCGCAGTTGCGGATCGGCGTCGCTGGCGCGGCCGGTCAGCGGATCGCGATTCTGCACCAGCACCAGCAGATCGCCGGCCTGTAGTTGCAGCGCCAGATCGGGGTCACGCAGATCGCAGCTGGTGGCGCCGCGCAAAATTCGGGCCTGGGCGTCACCCCAATGGTGGATGGCGATGCGGTGATGCGCCGCGCGCAGCCGGACTGGTATCAGCGGTTCGAAGGCAGCGGCGCCGGCCTCAACCTCGCGCTGCGCTTCGGTCAGCGGCAACATGCCCCGGCGCCCGGTTTCCGATTGCGTCAGCAGCACCACACCCATGGTCGGCAGAGTGAATGAATCCACCCCCGGCGCCAGTTGCACCTGCGCCAGAACCCGGGCGCTGGCGCCCTGATGCATGCGATAACCAACGAGGCGCGCGTGCCGCGCCGCCGACACCCGCAGCCGCGCGGTATCGAGCGTCGATTCCGTGGCAATATGGTCCAGCCGATAGCTGAGCATGTCGCCGACCGCCGCCAGCCATTCCACCAATGTGACACCCAGATCGGCGGGATTGCGCTCGGTCCAGTCGGGCACGCTGACCGCCAGCCGGTCCAGCATCATGCGCCGATAGCCGTCATAGTCGCGCGCCAGATAGTCGATCCGCGCCGGTGGTGGCGGCGCTTCCGCCGGCGGCGCCGGATCGGTCGCGCAATCGCCCTGATCGCAATGCAGGCGGAAGGCAAAGCGGATGCTGCGCAGCACGGGATCATAGCCCGACAGCGAATCGCGAATGTGCAGCGTATAGGTGGAAAAATCGCCGGCGCGGTCCAGTTGCAGATGCAATTGCCGGCCATCGATGCCGACCGACTGCACCTGAATGTCGCGGATGCGGTCGCCGCCTTCGATCCGCAGATCGGCGGCGCGCGGCGGTGCGCCATCCGGCCGGCCGTCGCTTTCGCCCGGCAACGGATGCACGAACTGCAGCGTCAACCGGGTCATATCGTCCGGATCGACCTCGATCCCGGCAATGCCGTTGACCGGCGCATCCGACACCGCCAGCCGTTCGCGGCGTTCATCGAGAAAGCTTTCCATCCGGTTCATTGGCGCCATCCCTAGACCTCGCGCCGGAAACTGTGGCGGCCCGTCTCACCGGTTTCGCGCAGAACATAGGACAGGGTGATTTCAACAACGCCTTCGGCGCGCTGCAGGGTGAGTTCGGTGACCGTTAGGATGTCCGACAGATGCTTCTGGATCGCCGACCGGATGAGAAAATCCGCCGCGGTTTCCAGCGCCGGGTTGTTGCTGTCGAACAGCAGTTCCGACAGGCCGGAGCCGAAATCCGGGCGGTTGATTCGTTCCCCCGGCGCCGTGAACAGCACGGCTTCGATCATGTCGCGGGCATGGCGGCCGAAATCCCCGGTGGTGGCGGTGCGGCCGGTGCCGTCGATGCGGTATGGCGCCGAAAGATTGCTCATTGTCCTGTCACTCGCATTTGCTGAGTCACCACTTGCGGGCTGCCCTGCGGCCCGGCGGCGCCCAGACACAGACCGCTGCTGTCAGACAGCAAGGCCGGGCTGCCTTCGATGGTGACCCGGGCCGCGGGCAGGGTCCATTGCAGCTGCAGGCAGGGCATCGGGTTGCTGCCGGTGGTGAACGGGCAGCCGGCGATCGTCATCATATGGCTGATCGTCACCGCCGGCTGGCCGGACAAGGTGACCCGGGTCGATGCCGAGACCGGCTGCGCCTGCGCGCCATGCGCACACAGCACCGTCGCGCCCAGATGCAGCAGCGCCCCCATCACAGCACCTCCAGCGCGCCATTGTTGACGCTGACTTTCGGCCCGGACAATTCGATGCGCCCGCCAGCGGAGGTTTCGATGGTGACGCCGCCGGCCTTGATGGTGATGCGATCGCCGGCCGGGGTTTCGATGCATAAAGGCGCCGTCGGGTTCACTTCATCCAATGTGATCGTCGCTGCCTTGGTCTTCAGGATCTTCACCTGCGGCAGCTGGCCCGGGCATTCGCCATCGCCCCAGAAACAGCCGCTCCAGATCGGCGCATCGATATTGCCGGCTTCGAATTCCACCCAGATATTGGCGCCGATATCGGGGATCAGATACAGCCCTTCGCCATTGCCGGCAAAAGGCACGCAGGGCAGCGCCCAGTTCAGCGTGTCGGTGCCATAGACCGCCGGCACGCGCACCTGCAGCCGGCCTTTCTGTTGCGGGTCGATGTTGTTGGCGACCGAACCGCGGTATTTGCCGAAATAACCCGAACGGGTGCTGTCGACGGTCATGGCAGCACCACCGGCACGGTGCTGCCGGTGCCTTCGCGGTTGAGGGTGAAGGATTGCGTCCAGCTGCCGCGTGCAATGTGGTGGACGACGCTTTGCGCGTAATACAGGCCGTCATGGGCAAAACCGGCACCGCGCAGGCCGACCAGCCCGCGCGGCGACAGCACCGCGCCATAACGCCCGGTATCGAGATCGCCGGTCACGGTCACGGTATCGGTTGTGGCGTCGGATTGCGACTGCGCTTCGCCCATGGCCTGGGCAACGGACGGCGCGCCATCGGTTTGAAACAGATTGCGGCGCACGGTCTGCGGATTGGCCAGCGACGGCGAAGTCGCCAGCGGCGGCCGCAGCGGCGCAATGGAGCGCACCGGCATGGCATTGCCGGACATCGGGTCCTGCACCTGCCCGGACACTTCCGCGGCTTCGCTGGCGGTATTTTCAAACGCCAGCCCGGCGGCATTGCTGTCCGGCCCCATGTCGATGGTGATGGCGCGCTGCGGCACGCCCATGCGCGGCGGCGGCCCCCAATAGCCGGTCGACATCAGCGGCGCCGGGCCGGGAATGATCGTGAAGATGCAATCATGCGCGGCGGCCAGTTCGGTCAGATAGGCGAAATCCGTGCCGCGCTGCATCGGCACGCGATCGATCGGATTGGGCCGGTCGGCGGCGGGCGGCGGGATCACCATCGGCACGATTCCATAACGGGCATAACGCAGCAGGATCATGGTGGCGATTTCGCCCGGCCCCTGGGCCGGATGCGATGTCTGCCGTTCCTCGCGGTCCATGACGAAAGTCAGATCCTTGCCGCGCAGATGCAGCTGGCCGGTGCTGCCGGATTGCGCCGGCTTGAATTCGGCGGTGGCAATGATTCCATCCATCAGCACCGTCGGCAGCAGCCCCAGCGTCGCCACCAGCACCACCCGCGCGCCTTCCCCCAGCGCCGGTTCCGCCAATGCCGGCACCACGCCGGCCAGCGCCGGCGCGCGCGGGGCATCGAACACCAGTTCGAAACCGGACACCTCGCGGTCGGAAATGGCGACTTCGGCGGAAGCGAAATGCTCCATCAGATTCACCGGCAATGGCCGTGGCACGCCATTTCCAGCGAGAAGCGTCAACCGCACACCGACCAGATCCTGTAGCACGTCATTCCTCTCCGGCTTGCGCCAGTTTGAGGCGGCGGCCCGGCGTATCCGCCAGCGCCAGCGGCGCGGGGTCGGGATTGGCATCCATGATGCGCCAGCTTTGGCGGGCATCGCCATAGGCACGGTGCGCCATCAGATCGAGCCGGTCGCCATCCTGCACCGCCATATGGGTGACGATCCGCGGCGCATCGGCAATGATGCGCTGGTCGAGCCAGGCGATCTCCTGGCCGGTGCTGTCGATGAACTTCAGCACGGCGCAACGGGCATATCTGGAATTCTGGTCGATGGCTGCCTCCTTCAGATGATCTTCATGTCCGAACCGAGCACGGCGCCCAGCGAGTTGATGCGCCCGACCTGGGCCAGAGTTTCCTTCACCAGCTGGTGGCTCAGGAACATGGTATAGCCCGGATGGGCGCTGGCGAGATCGGTGTAACTGAGCACGGCCAGTTCCATCGACACCTGGGCGCGGATCGGATTGAGCTGCGGGTCATAAGCTTCCTCGGTGATCGACAGGCTCTGGATGCGCACCGGCAGAATCCGGGTCTTGCCCCAGATGAACACCGTGAACGGGCCGCTTGCCGGCAGGACCTCGATGGTGCCGGCGTGCAGCAAGGCACTATTGGCAATGACTGTCGCGGCGGACGGATAGAGCAGGGTTTCCAGCTGGGCGAGGCGCGGGTGCAGGCCG
>CAZIAA010000173.1:0-4263 GCA_964537365.1 uncultured Sandaracinobacter sp. | reverse complement strand
TCAGACCGGCATGTTCATGATGTCGCGATACGCACTCAGCAACCGGTTGCGCGCCTGCAGCGTGGCTTCAAAGGCAATGCTCGCTTTCTGCCGGCTCAGCATGACGGCGGCGATGTCCTGCGTCTCGCCGCGCTCCCAGGAAGCACCCTGTTCGGCACTTTGCGTCTGCAACTGATTGACCGCGCGCAAGGCGTCCGACATGACGCTGCCAAACCCCAGCTCACCGGCCGCACCTGCCGCCGGTTGCCCCAGACGAGTGGTCGCCGACAGCGTCTGGCTGCGCTCCAGGATCTGCGCCCGCAGCGCCAGCACCCCCGACAGCCCAAGCGAAGGCGTGATCGCGCTCATGCCGGCACCATCCCGCCAGCGGAAACCGTGCCCGTGATGGCGCTACGGCGCGGCCGCCCGGCCAGCGCCGCCAGCTTGTAACGCAAGGCACGTTCCGAAATACCGAGGCGCCGCGCCGCCTCCGGGCGATGGCCGGCGCTTTCCGCAAGCGCCGCCTTCAGCGCCCGGGCTTCGCTGCGCCGCACGCTGTCGGCCAGCGTTTCGCGCTGGCTGACACCCGGCTGCGCGCCATCGATCAGGATATGGCGGGCAGTGATGCGCTGCCCGGCGCTCAGGATGACGGCGCGTTCCAGCACATTGCCCAGTTCGCGCACATTGCCGGGCCAGTCGTGGTGCAGCAACAGCCGCAGCGCATCTTCGGCCGGGGCCTCGGTCACGCCATGGCCCTGCAACAGCCGCGCCGCCAGCGGCAGGATATCCGCCGGCCGCTCGTGCAGCGGCGGAATGGCCAGCGGAAACACGCTCAGCCGCCAATACAGATCGGCGCGAAACCGGCCGGCGTCGATTTCGCCCGCCAGATCGCGGTTGGTCGCAGCCAGCAGCCGCACATCCACCCGCACCGGCGCCACCGCGCCCAGCGGCAGCACTTCGCCCAGTTCCACCGCGCGCAGCAACTTGGCCTGCAACGCAAGCGGCATTTCGCCCAGCTCATCCAGAAACAGCGTCCCGCCATCGGCGGCGCGGAACAGGCCGGGGGATGCTTCCTGCGCGCCGGTAAAGGCGCCGCGCGCATGGCCGAACAGCAATGATTCCAGCATGGCTTCAGGGAGTGCCGCGCAATTGAGCGCAACAAACGCGCGGTCGCGGCGCGGGCTTTCGGCATGCAGGAACCGCGCCATCACTTCCTTGCCGGCGCCCGATGGCCCGGTAATCAGCACGGTCGCGCTGGCCGCCGCCGCCTGCCGGGCAAGATCGAACAGCCCCTGCGATTTCGGGTCAACCGCAACCGGCGCCGCGGCCGCGCACTGCATCCATTGCGCAAAGCGGGCCGCCAGCTGCCCGCCCGGCGGATTTTCGCAATTATCATTGTTCACCCCGAACTCCATTTTTTGCAAACTCCGGTTTTTCGCAAACTTCATGTCTGAAGTTTCGACCGCAGCGGCCGTATACGGACGACAACGAAGCAAAAGTCGTGCCAGAGTGAAAATGCCCGGGTTAACCATAGCGCGGGATCGCGCCGCCGCCGCGCAGCGTCAGAAAATTGACGCTTTTCCGCGGCCGGCGCGTTAATTTTCTGACGCTGCCCGCGAACCGCCCCGACAACTCCGACTGGCCATCCGGGCGCGCAATCGCTAGCAGGGCAGGCCATGACCGCGCAAAGCCTGACCATCCGCCAGCCGGATGATTTTCACGCCCATTTCCGCGATGGCGCCATGCTGCGCGCCGTCATCAACCACACCGCCCGGCAATTCGCCCGCGCCATCGCCATGCCCAATCTCGACCCGCCGGTGCTGACCGCGGCCGACGCCGCCCGCTATCGCCAGCGCATTCTGGATGCAGTCGATCCCGGCCTGCAATTCCAGCCGCTGATGACCTGCTATCTGACCGACAGCACCGATGCCGCCGATCTCATTGCCGGCGCCGATGCCGGCATCTTCACCGCCGCCAAGCTCTATCCGGCCAATGCCACCACCAACAGCGATCGCGGCGTCACCGACATCCGCCGGCTGGATCGGGTGTTCGCCGCCATGGCAAAGGCCGGGCTGCCGTTACTGCTGCACGGCGAAGTGACCGACCCCGACATCGACATTTTCGACCGCGAAAAAGTCTTTCTGCAGCGCGTGCTGGCGCCGCTCATCGAACGCCATCCGCAATTGCGCATCGTGCTCGAACATATCACCACCGCGAACTCCGTCGATTTCGTGCAGGCGGCGGGCGCCAATCTCGCCGCCACCATCACCCCGCACCATCTGCACATCAACCGCAACGCGCTGTTTGCCGGCGGCTTGCGCCCGCACGCCTATTGCCTGCCGGTCGCCAAGCGCGAACACCACCGGCTGGCGCTGCGGCGGGCGGCCACCTCCGGCTCGGCGAAATTCTTCCTCGGCACCGACACCGCCCCGCACAATATCGACGCCAAGGAACAGGATTGCGGCTGCGCCGGGATTTTCTGCGCCCCTTACGCTATCGAAAGCTATGCTGCCGTGTTCGAAGCCGAAGTCGCGCTGCACCATCTCCAAGGCTTTGCCGCCGAGCATGGCGCGCGCTTTTACGGCCTGCCGCTCAACCCCGGGCGCATCCGGCTCGAACGCCAGCCTTTTGCAGCGGAAACGCAACTGGCGCCCGAAATCGGCGGCCTGCGCCCGTTTCACGCCGGCGAAACCCTCGGCTGGCGCTTCATCGGGCCGGCCTGAGGCCATGGATCAGAAGCGCAATTCCGCACCCACACGGAAACGCCGGCCAATGGAGTCATAGCTCGCCGGATAGGTATTGCCGCTGTTGAAACTCGCCGTGCCAATGGTGTCACCCACGATCGGCGGCTGCCGGTCGAACAGATTGAACACCGTCAATGTGAACGCCAGATCCGAACTGATATTCGCCCGCGCCGTCAAATCGAAATAGCTGCTGGCGGGAATATGGCGAAAGGCCGGATTGACCATGCAATTGTCGGGATCGGCGCCCAGCGGATCGCGACAGCCCTGCATCTCGGCCTGTTCCAGATCCTCGGCATATTGCCGCGGTTCATATTGCACCTTGCCGATGAAACGCCAGTTCAAGGCAAGATCGAAATTCCGCAACGACAGCCGGGTCTGCTGCTGCAGGGCAAAGCGCGGCTGAATGGAATCGCAGCTGATGCTGTAATGGCCGGCACATTCCCGCCAGGGCTGCCCGACGTCGCCCTGCGCGCGCAGACGGTTGGTCCAGTTGGCAAACAGGCCGATGCCCAGACGCACATCACTGCCAAGCGCGGTGGTATAATCCAGCGCCACATCGATGCCATCCGTCGCAAAGCTGCCCATATTGGCCAGCGGCAACAGCACCCCCGGCGCGCCGGCATCGAGCGCCCCCGTCGCCGGATTGCGCCGGATGGACAGACAGGCATCGCTGCTGGCGCTGTCGGGCGTGATTTCGGCAAAACAGCCCAGCAGCACATCCGCCGCCGAATGCATGGCGATTGCATCGCGAATGCGGATATTGAAATAATCGACACTCAGCCGCAGCCCCGGCGCCGCATTGGGGGCAATCACCGCGCCCACAGTCCAGCTGTTGGACTTTTCCGGGCGCAGATCGGGGTTGCCGCTGGATCGGGCGTTGATCTGGCCCAGCGCCGGCGGCTGGATGCTGCCGATCTGGGCAATGGTCGCACCTTGCGCCAGACAGATCTCGCGCAAATCGGGCACGAACGCCGGCGCCAGCCCGGCGCAAGGATCCAGCGGCACATTGATCGGCATATTGACCGCCGGATAAAATAACTCGCCGATATTGGGTGCGCGAATGGCGCGGGCATAGCTGCC
The DNA here is from genome assembly GCA_964537365.1 of uncultured Sandaracinobacter sp. Lineage (GTDB taxonomy): Bacteria > Pseudomonadota > Alphaproteobacteria > Sphingomonadales > Sphingomonadaceae > Sandaracinobacteroides. The sequence goes on along the minus strand of CAZIAA010000173.1, from coordinate 460 downwards.
GCGAATGCGCAGGCCGTCGACAATGTCCCAATTGCTTTCGGCGTTCCAGGTCCAGGCATCGCGCGCACGGCCCTCGCCGGACGCAATGGAGGTATGGGTGAAACGCAGGCCGCCGCCCAATGTCAGCCGGGCGATTCCCGGCACGTCCTCCACCAGCGGCAGGTGGATTTCCGCCACGGCTTCCGCCACCCGGTAACGCCCGGAAATATCCAGTTCGGCGCCGCTGGTGCCGCCCAGATCGCCGGTCTGCAGCAACGGATCGCTTTGCCGCGAGGCCTTCAGGCTGCGGTATTCGGCACCGACCGCGATTGCCACCGGGCTGTCCGCCCAGGGCAGGCGCAGCGCGGTATCGCCAGCAATCCGCCCCTTCAGCTGCCACATCGAAGTGCGTGTGCGGGTCTGCGCCCGGCCATGCAGGAAATCATTCATGTCGGCGGTGATGGCACCATCCGGGCCAAAG
>CAZIAA010000172.1:0-4265 GCA_964537365.1 uncultured Sandaracinobacter sp. | reverse complement strand
GCCTTTGCCGCCACCACCCATGCAGTGAAGGACCATCATTTCGATGCCGTCTATGCCGCCTTCATCGCGGATGAGGCGGTGCGCGCCTTCATGGCCGATGCCAACCCGGCCGCGCTGCGCGAAACCGCGGCGCGTCTGGCCGAAGCGCTGGAGCGCGGCCTGTGGCAACCCCGAACGAACAGCGCGGGCCTGTTGCTCGCGCAATTGATGGAGAAAGACTGATGGTCGAACGCACCGAGGAACAGCACACCGCCAAAATGAAGAAGAAGCAGGCCGCGCATAACCGGATCGTGGCTGGCAAGACCGTCGAGAAAGGCCTGTTGATCGTTCACACCGGCACCGGCAAGGGCAAGACCACGGCGGCGCTGGGGATGGTCATCCGCATGATCGGCCATGGCCGGAAGGTCGGCGTCGTCCAGTTCGTGAAGGGCGCGATGACGACCGGGGAAAAGGCCGTATTCGATGCCTTCCCCGACAATGTCGAATTCAAGCCGATGGGCGAAGGCTTTACCTGGGACACGCAGGACCGCGCCCGCGACATCGCGCTTGCCCGCGACGCCTGGGAAGAAGTCAAGCGGATGATTGCTGACCCGTCTTATGACATGGTGGTTGCGGACGAACTGAACATCGTCCTGCGTTACGATTATCTGCCGGTCGATGAAGTGCTGGCGGCAGTCAATGCGCGCGACCGGATGAAGCATGTGGTGGTGACCGGCCGCAACGCGCCGCAAGCCCTGATCGATGCCGCCGATCTGGTGACGGAAATGACGCTGGTGAAGCACCCGTTCCGCGCCCAGGGTGTGAAGGCACAGGCAGGGATCGAATTCTGAACCAATCAGTTCGCGCCGATCTGCACCACCAGGCTTTGCGCGGCGCGCACATAGGCCGGGCCGCCACAGACCGTCCAGGCCTGCGGCAGGCTGATGCGGGGAATGTCGCGCAGCGCGGGATGGTGCAGCATTTCGGTGCCCTGATCCATCACGCGGTCGGTAGAGGATTCGACAATGATGAAGTCGGGCTGCGCCGCGGCCAGTTCCTCGATGGATAGCCGGGACAGCGCGGGCTTGCCGAGTCTGTCCGCCAGATTGACGAGGCCGACGCGCTGCATCAGATCGTCGATGAGGGTGCCGGTGCCGGTCAGGAAACCGCGCCGCTGGTAATAGGCCGCGACGCGCCCTCTGCCGGGCTTGCCGAGCGCCGCCAGATCACGCTGCATGCCGGCGATGAGCGCTTCGCCGCGTTCGGGCTTGCCGATCGCCTGTGCAATATCTCGGGTCTGCGCGACAATCGCAGCAAAGCTCTCCGCGGTCCGCAGCTCGACTGCGCGGTAGTGCTGATCCCCAAGCGCGACCATCACCACGCTGCGCCGGGCCGGCATTCCAACCACCAGATCGGGGTCGATCACCAGAATCTCCTCGGCCGAGCGGCCCAGTATCCGCAGCCCGCGTGCCTGTGCCGCGGCGGCCGACATTTGCGGATTGTCCGCATTCTGCGTCAATCCCGCGATCTGCGCGCGGTCGGCCAGCGCCAGCAGATATTGGTCGGCGCACAGATTGAGCGAGACGATTCTGTGCGGTGCTGGATTTTGCGCTGCTGCTGGCCCCTGTATCGCGGCGGCGAGCGCCAATCCGGACAGCAGAGCTCTCATCCACAAGGTCATGCCGCGATCCATAGCGGGCGAATCCCGGGACACAAGACTGTGGTTGCTGTTCCGGTCAGTTCATTGACGCAGTGCAGCGCCGGCAGTATTCGGGGCGCAGCGACAGGTTCCCCCGACGGGGGATGAAAATGGGAACGGGGTTCTGAACCCCGGCTGCCCCTGCAACTGTGAGCGGATAGCCGCGTGCCATCATGCCATTGGGATCGTCACGATCCTGAGAAGGCGGCACGAACCGGTGATGACCCGCGAGCCAGGAGACCTGCCTTTCGCCGTCGTCCTTCGCGCGGACAGGGTGTGCCGGGCGGACGGGGGTGAACCCGCGTGACGACATGTCCGGCGCGCGCGCCAGGCGCGGGATGCTGTCGTCATGCTGTGCAGGGTCGATGGTTCATTTCCGCGCCGGTGCATGCGCCTCGTCATGAGGTGTTTGCAAATGTTGCTACGATCTGTGCTTGCCCTGACTTTGGCGTTCGGTCCGGCTGCGGCCTTTGCCGCTGGCGCTGCCGGGCAGTCGGCGCCGGTGCCCGATGCGGCGGATTCCCATTTCGATAGCGAGACCGGATCGATCCTGGTCATGGTGACCCGGATCGCCACGCCTGCGGCGCAGCTTGCATCCGCGGTGACAGTCCTCGACAAGGCAGCGATCGACCGCGCGCAGGATATCGGCGTCACCGAACTGTTGGTCCGGACGCCGGGCGTCAGCATGGTGCGCAATGGCGGCTATGGCACGGCGACCTCGCTGCGGATCCGCGGCGCAGAGGCCGGCCATACCGTGGTGGTGGTCGATGGCGTCAAGCTCAACGATCCCTCGAACGCCGATGGCAGTTATAATTTCGCCAATCTGCTGGTGGGCGACGCCGCCAGAATCGAAGTGCTGCGCGGTCCGCAGTCGATCCTGTGGGGCAGTCAGGCCATTGGCGGTGTGGTCAATATCGTCACGCCACTGCCGCAGCAGCCGCTGGAAGCCAGTTTCGACATCGAAGCCGGGTCGCGCCAGACCGTCAGCGCCCGTGCAGCATTGGGCGGCCGGGCCGGCCCGGTGGCCTGGCGCATCGGCGGCCAGAGCTTCAGCACCAATGGCATATCCGCAATCGCACCCGCCTTCGGCGGCAAGGAGGATGACGGCTATAGCAATCGCAGCGTGCAGGGCCGTATGGAAGTTACCCTTGGCCAGAATGTCACTGCGGATTTCCGGGCTTATTATTCCACCGGCCGCACCGATTTCGACGACACCAGCAGCGACAGCCCGGCCTATACGCTTAACCGCGAATTTGTCGGCTATGCCGGGCTGAATGTCGATTTTCTCGATGGCCGGTTCCGCAACCGCATCGGCTATGGCTATACCGAGACCGACCGCGACAATTACGACCCCCGCCGTGCCCGCCCCCGGACATTCGATGCTTATGGCCGGAACGAACGGTTCGAATATCAGGGCAGTTTCGCCGTTTCGGAAAAAATGACGGCCCTGTTCGGCGCGGAGAAGGAGAAATCCAGTTTCCGCAGCGTATCGCCGCCGGCATCGCTGGCGACGCCGGTGCCCGCCCCGGCACGCGGTGAAGCAGAAATCACCAGCTTTTATGGCCAGCTGAACGCGACCGTCCTGTCCGGGCTAACGCTCAATGGTGGCGTCCGCCATGATGACCACGCCCGCTATGGCGGCCGCACGCTGTTTGCCGCCGGGGCCGCCTGGATGTTGCCGGGCGACATGATCCTCCGCGCTTCCTATGGCGAAGGCTTCAAGGCACCGACGCTCTATCAGCTGTTCAGCGATTATGGCAACGCCGCACTTGAACCCGAACAGGCCCATGGCTGGGAGGTCGGTATCGAACAGCAGCTTTTCGACCATCGGCTGAGCTTCGGCGCGAGCTATTTCGCGCGCAGCACCACGCAGCAGATCGTGTTCAACAGTTGCGCGCCGGCGTCGATGCTGGCGCTTTGTTATCAGCCGGGAACCGCCATCCGACGTTCCGGCTATTATGCCAATGTCGCGCAGGCCGAAGCGCATGGCGTCGAAGTCGTTGCAGCATTGGCGTTCGGCGGCTTTCGGCTCGATGGCAATTATTCCTGGACCATGGCCGAGGACCGTTCGGCCGGCAGCGCGAATTACGGCAAATGGCTTGCGCGCCGTCCCCGCCACACCGCCAATGGCGCGATCAGCTATGCGCTGCCCTCTGGCGTCAATCTGGGCGCCGCCCTGCGCTGGTCGGGCAAGGCATTCGACAATGCCTCCAATTCCATCCGCCTCGCGCCTTACACGCTGATTGACCTGCGCGCGGAATATGCAGTGGCGCCGCAATTGCAGCTGTTTGCCCGTATCGAGAATCTGTTCGATGAAGAATATATGACGGCTTATCGCTATGGCACGCTTGGCCGCAGCGTCTATGCCGGACTACGGGGGCGGTTCTGATGGATATTCTTTCCTCCGTTGCGCCGATTGAACGACAGGTTGCTGCGATTGGCGGGGACAGGGGCGTGGCATCTCCGGCTCTTGTGCACCGGCTGCGCCTGCTGGAAGCCGAAAATCGGCATCTGCGCGATCTCGTCGCCTTTCTGCGGCGGCAATGCGCGGATGATCACCACTTTGTCCGTGAGGGGGCCCGGCGAT
>CAZIAA010000171.1:0-4323 GCA_964537365.1 uncultured Sandaracinobacter sp. | reverse complement strand
GACGGGCCGCCGGTGCCGCGCGTCTATCAGGTCTGTGCCGACCCTGATGTGCTTGGCGATCAGTTTTTCCTCATGGAAGCGCTGGAAGGCGAAGAGTTCGAATATACGCCGCCGCAATGGCTGCTCGATGCGCCAGTACAGCAGCGCATATCAATGAGTACGCAGTGGATCAACGCCGTCGCTGCGCTGCACGATCGTCCGGCGTCGGAAATGCCGGAAGCGCATGTCAGCCCGTCTGAATATGCAACGGACTGCTTGAAAATGGTCGATGTGCCGAACGCGGACAAGCGACTTGTTGCGCTGCTCGAAGAGTTCGCGCGCAATCCGCTGCCGCTTTCCGGTCCGCCGACGCCGGTGCATGGCGACCCGAAGATCGGCAATATGATGTGGCGCCCGGATGGTCGCCTGGTTGCCGTGCTCGATTGGGAAATGGCGCATACCGGCGAGCCAATGCACGATCTTGGCTGGGCGCTGTGTCTCTATGATCAGCCGCTTGCCTCCGCCGGGCTTGATCTTCCCGGATGGCTTCAGCCGGCTGAGATGGCGGCAAGATGGGAAGAGCGTACTGGGCGATCCGCTGCTGCTTTGCCAAAATATATGGTGCTGGCATTTGCCAAGATTTGCGCAATTAATACTTGGGGTGTCCATTTGTATCAGTCGGGCAGGACAAAAGACGAACGATATGCGGCCTGGGGAGAGGGGATGGCCCAGCTTCTCGGCATCTTGTTTTCTCGTGCGGATAAAATTTAGATATATAAAATCTAGACATATAATGCTTTAAATTCTCAGGGAGTTTTGGATATGGATTTTCGTAAACAGATACTGATATCGGCGTCGCTGGTAGGCCTTTTGGCCGGGGCGCAGGCTCCGGTGCTGGCGCAATCTGAAGCATCGGAGCGCATGAGCATGGCCGGCGCTGATATCATCGTCACCGCGCAGAAGCGCGAGGAGCGTCTGAGTGATGTCGGCCTGACGATTTCCGCGCTGGGCGAAGATGCGTTGTCGGAACGCAATATCCAGTCGCTGTCTGACATTGCCGCCGCCGTTCCCGGCCTTTACTATACCACCAGCTCCAGCAACACGCCCGTCTACAATCTGCGTGGTGTTGGTTTCTATGACACTTCGACTGGTTCCTATCCGACCACCAGTATCTATCTCGATCAGGTGCCGCTGCCATTTCCGGTGCTGACAACACTCACTGCCTTCGATCTGCAACGCATCGAAGTGCTGAAAGGGCCACAGGGGACGCTGTTCGGCCAGAATTCCACTGGCGGTGCCATCAACTATATCGCCAACAAGCCGACCGATGAACTGGCAGCCGGTATCGAAATGAGCTACGGGCGCTTCAACGACATCAATGGTACGGCCTATATCAGCGGTCCGCTTTCCTCGACCCTGCGCGCGCGTATTGCGGTGCGTGGCCAGCACGCCGGACCCTGGCAGTATAGCTATACCCGGCATGGACAAAATCCGGGTTGGCCGAATACGGGCGGTGTGATGCCCTGGCAGGACAGCTATGTGCAGCATGACGAGAACGGGCGCATGGAGAATCTCGCCGGCCGCATACTGGTCGACTGGACGCCAAGCGATACGCTCAAATTCGAGCTCAATGTTAATGGCTGGATCAACAAGAATGAGCCGACGGCGGCGCAATTCCAGGGAATTATCCAACAGGATATCACCAACGTTCTTCCTGAGATGTGGGCCTATCCCAAAGCGCCGAACAATGCACGCGCTGCCGACTGGAGTCCGCAGAACGGCATGTACGCGAACGACAGGCTTGGACAGATTTCACTGCGCGGTGACTGGGAGTTTCTGCCCGACATCGTACTCACGTCCATCACCTCCTATATCGGTTACCGTGAACGCGGCGCCATGGACAATGACGGCATGATCTATGAGGATGTCGATATCCGTTTCCGTACTGGCCATATCAAGTCCTTCTCGCAGGAACTGCGTATCGCCAACACCGATGACGGCCCGATACGCTGGGTCGTTGGTGCCAACTACAGCCGCGACAAAGTCTATCATCGTGAGAATCTTCTCTATGGTGACAGCTCTGGCGGAAACAATCAGGTCGCGCCCTATCAGATCGAATCGTCCGAGAACTGGTCGAACCAGCGCATGCGCAACTATGCCTTCTTCGGCAATGTTGACTATGACCTGAGCGAATACATCACGATAAAGGGCGGCGTCCGCTACACCAATTCACGTCGCACATCCAATATCTGCAACATGGATGGAACGGTCAGTTCCGATGGCGGACCGGGGCGCCGCAACTATCCGGTTGGTGGTACGAACCGCCTGTTCGACCTCCTCGCCGACATGCTCGCGCCGGGTAACGACTATCCTGACATTCCACCGAATGGCTGCTTCAACCTGAATGACCCGGATCCGCTGAACCCGATGGCCAATCCGGAACGCCCCTACGAACCAGGCGTTTTTGTTGGTAATCTCAGAGAAAATAATGTGTCGTGGCGTGCCGGCATCGACCTGAAGCCAAGCGAGGATGTGCTGCTTTATGTGAACGTTGCCAAGGGCTATAAGGCGGGCGGCTATGGCAACATCAACACCGCGTTGAACGTGCAGCTGCGCCCCGCCGTGCAGGAATCGATCCTTTCCTATGAAGGCGGTTTCAAGGTGCAGGCGCTTGAGCGTACCCTGTCGCTGAATGGCGCTGTCTTCTACATGGACTACAAGAACAAGCAGCTGCGCACCAAGGATATCAATCCGATCTTTGGCATTATCGACGCCCTGAACAACGTGCCGAAATCGAGTGTGTGGGGCTTTGAACTGGAAGCGAATGCAAGGCCGGTCGAAGGGCTCAGTGTTGGCTTTTCCGCCACATATCTCGATGCCAAGATCAAGGACTATGTAGGCGTGAATGCAGGCGGCGTGATTGCCGACTTCGAGGGCACTGTCATGCCGTACACGCCGAAATGGCAGCTCGCCATGGATGGCCGCTATGAATTCCCGCTGCATGGAGATGTGCGCGGCTTTATCTCCGGCCAGTTCAATCATCGCAGCAAGACTTTCGCGTCCATTGGCGGCAGCTTCGATTCGACCAAGAATATGGCACCAGGTTATGTCATGGCGAGCTATGTGACGGTCGATGGCCAGATAGGTGTCCGGTCCGATTCCGGCTGGCGTGCGTATGTCTGGGGCAAGAACATCACGAATGCCTATTACTGGGACAATGTGTTCGGCTTCCAGGACAACCTGGTGCGCTATGCGGCGCGTCCGGCAACCTATGGCATCACGCTCGGCTTCGACCTCTGAGCCGCGGGTAGGGAGGGAAGCCATGGGCAATGCGCATGTTCAGGAATCACTGGTGGACGGGGTGCTCCGGCTCACCAAGGTGAACAACGACACGCGGCAGGGCATCAGCATGGCTGTCCTGTCCGGCCTGAATGAAGCGATTGATCGTGCCCGCGATGATCCGTCCATCCGCTGCGTCCTGCTCGACGCAGCGGGGGATGGTTTCCACAATGGCGCGGTGATGCTCAATGAAATGGGCAAGGACTGGGCCGAGCTGTCGCGGGCTGACTATCGACGTATCATTGAACTCGGACATGGCCTCGGGCGCAACATCGCATCGCTCGACATTCCGGTGATCGGCGTGGCAGCGGGCGGCGCGCTTGGAGGCGGGCTGGAGCTTCTCTGCCGCGCGGATCTTGTTTACACCACCCATGATGCGCGCTTCAGCTTCCCGGAAGTGACACTCGGCCTTGTCGCTGGCTGGGGCGGCACGCAATGGGCCGGCCGTCTGGTGCCGTTCCGCAAGGCACAGGAATTTCTGCTGCTTGGAGAGGAAATAGATGGCCGGACGGCGGAAGCCTGGGGGCTTGTCACGCGTGCGTTACCGGATCGCGCGGCCCTGGATGCACAGGTGCAGAAAGTGCTCGATCGCTTGAAACGCTGCGCGCCGGTGTCCCTGCGCTGGCACAAAGAGTGCCTGCGTGCAGTGCTTGAAAAAAGTCTGACGGAAGGAGAAGCGGTCGAGGCGCTTGCTGTGCCGTCGGCCATGGTGACGCAGGACTGGTTCGGGCCGACAGCCGCCTTTTTCGAAGGCAAGGCCTGGGATTATGCGCGCGGGGAAGCGATCGAGCCGTGAAGGCTGCGGTCATACACCGGCAGGGCGAGCCGGAGGTCCTCTGCTATGAGGAACTGGCGGATCCCGTTCCGGGACCAGACGAAGTGGTCGTTGCAGTGGAAGCGATCAGCATCGAGGGTGGCGATCTTCATAGCCGCTCGATACTGCCGATCGAGCGGTTTCCGCATGTTCTGGGCTATCAGGCCGGAGGGCGCGTTGCCGCGCTTGGT
>CAZIAA010000170.1:0-4327 GCA_964537365.1 uncultured Sandaracinobacter sp. | reverse complement strand
CCGCACTGGCGTCCGTGACCAGAATTTCCAGCGGCGCCACCGCAGCCATCACCCGGGTTTCAGGCACGCGGCCTGCGGCCCGACCGCCGCCAGCGCCGGCGGGGTCGCCAGCATGGTGGCACCAGCGGCGCGGGTTTCCTCCAGCGTGGTCGAATCGACCTGCGCCACAAGCTCGGCCTTGGACAGCACCCGGCCCCAGCTGAGCAGCGATCCCGCCAGCCAGTCGGCCTGCGCGGCGCAGCCTTCCAGCGCCATCAGCATGCCGGCCTTCAACTGCGCTTTGGCACGCTGCAATTCGGCGGCATCGAGATCGCGCGTGGCGGCGTCGGCGATGGCGCGCGATTCCGCCAGCACGGTCGGGCCATCTTCCGGCCGTGTCGCGGCATAAATGCTGAACAATCCGGTATCGGCGTGCAGGCCGTGCGAAGCGCTGATCGAATAGGCGAGACCGCGTTCCTCGCGCAGGCTCTGAAACAGCCGCGAAGACATGCCACCGCCCACGGCCGTGGTGAACAGCCGCGCCGCCATCTGTTGCGGATGCTGCGGCGCAAAGCCCTGAAAGCCGAGCGCGATGTGCAATTGTTCGTTCGATCTTTCGTCGATCCGGCTGCCGCCGCCCCAATGCGCGGCGGTGATTCCGTCCGGTCGCCCGGCCGGCAGTGCGGCCAGCAGCTTTTCCGCTTGCGCCACCAGCTTGTCGTGATCGACCTTGCCGGCGGCGGCGAGAATCAGCCCCTCACCCCGGTAATGCCGGTCGCGCCAGCGGGTCAGCGCTTGGGCATCGAAACCGGCAAGGCTGTCAGCCGTGCCGAGAATGGCGCGGCCAAGACTTTGGCTTGGAAATGCAATCGCCTGCAGATGGTCGAAAACCCGATCGTCGGGCATTTCCAGCGATTCCCCGATTTCCGACAGGACAACCTGCTTTTCGAGCGCAATATCACGTTCCGCGAACACGGGTTCGGTAATCAGACCGGCAATCAGTTCGAGTGCAAGCGGCACATGTTCGGCCAATATGCGGGCGTGAAAGCAGGTGGAATCGCGCGAAGTCCAGGCATTCAGTGCACCGCCGACATTCTCGATTGTCTCGGCGATTGCCCGCGCGCTGTACTGGCGGGTGCCCTTGAACACCATATGCTCGAAGAAATGCGCGAGCCCGTTTTCCAGCTGGCTTTCATTGCGCGCGCCGGCATCGGCGACAAGTGACACCGCCGCCGTTTCCAGCTCCGGCATGTTGCGGCTGACGATGGTGAGGCCATTGCCGAGGCGGGTGAGCTGCTGGGTCATGCCCGGGCTTTGATGAAGGCTTTCAGGCCTTCGACATCGGCGTCCAGCCGCTCGAACCGTTCTTCCCGGTCGAACAGATGCTGCAGCCGGCGTGGCAGGGGCGGGCGCACGCCTGTCGCGCGCTCGACTGCGTCGGGGAATTTGGCTGGATGGGCGGTGGCCAGAGTAACGATCGGTCCCGGCAGTTCGGCGGCGCGCCGCCGTGCCGCTGCAAGGCCGACCCCGGTGTGCGGGTCGATCAATTGCCGGCATTCGTCATGCGCCCAGGCCAGGGCCTGCATCATCGCTGGCTCGTCGATGCGTTCGGACAGGAATAATTCGGCGGCGTGGGCGCGCTGTCCGGCATCCAGCGAGAGTTTGCCGCTGGCCTCGAATTTCTGCATGGACCGGGCGAGGGCGGCGCCATCACGGTCATGGAGGTCGAACAGCAGGCGTTCGAAATTGGAGCTGATCTGGATATCCATCGAAGGCGTGGCCGTTGCCGCGACATTGCCGACGGAGTAATCACCGCTGCTGAGGGCGCGGACGAGAATGTCGTTGATGTTGGTGGCGACCAGCAGCCGGCCCACGGGAAGCCCCATGCGCGCGGCGCAATAGCCGGCAAAGACATCGCCGAAATTGCCCGTTGGCACGGAAAAGGAAATGCGCCGGTGTGGCGCGCCAAGGCGGCTGCCGGCGTGGAAATAATAGACGATCTGGGCGAGCAGCCGCGCCCAGTTGATACTGTTCACCGCCGACAGCTGCATGTCTTGGCGGAAAGGCGCGTCGTTGAACAGGGTTTTGACCAGCGCCTGGCAATCGTCAAAGCTGCCGTTGATGGCGATGTTGTGGACATTGGGGGCGCTGACGGTGGTCATCTGCCGGCGCTGCACTTCGGAAACCCGGCCTTCGGGGTGCAGCATGAAGATGCTGATGCCGGGGCGGCCGGCAACGGCTTCGATGGCGGCGGAGCCGGTATCGCCGCTGGTGGCGCCGACGATGGTCAGCCTCTGTCCGTCCGACAGGAAACGGGCGAACAGCGCGCCCAGAAGTTGCAGCGCGACATCCTTGAACGCCAGTGTCGGGCCGTGAAACAGTTCCAGCAGCCAGTGGCGGGCATCCAGCTGCACCAATGGCGTAACACCGGCATGGCCGAACTGGCCATAAGTGTCGCGCAGCAGCGATTTCAGATCGGCATCGGTCAGGGATTCGGACAGGAATGGCCGCATCACGGTGAAGGCCGTGTCGGCATAATCCAGAGTGGCGAAGGATTCGATGCTGTCCGCCGTCAGCACCGGCCATTCGACAGGCAGATACAGCCCGCCGTCCGCCGCCAGACCGGCCAGAGTGACTCCACGAAAGTCGAGTTGCGGGGCCTGTCCCCGGGTGCTCTGATACTGCATGGGAGGATCGCTTAGGCGGAGTGCCCGCCAGGCGCAAGCCAGCGGCGCAGCCAGATGCCATAGATGATCGCCAGGACGGTGGCAAAGCTCCACCACTGGAAGGCGTAGCTGAGGTGATTATTGGGGATCGACTGCACCGCAGGCGGGGCGGATACCTCCAACGGCGGGATTGCTTCGGCTGCGAACAGCGTCCAGCCTTGGTTGGCGCTGCCCATCAATTGCCCGCACAAGCGGCGGGCGAAACCAGCGACCTGCATGTCCTGTGGCCGTGCGCTCCAGCCGATGTCGACGCGCAGCGGCTGATTGCCGGCCGAACAATCGAGCAGATGCGCAAATCCAGCAGCGCCGGCCTTGTTGCTGCCACCGCGCTGCTGCGCGCGTCCGTCCGGGCAGGTGACGAAAATCGCGACATGGCGGAACTGGCTGTTGGCAGGGATGGAACCATGGCCGATGTCCAGCAACGGTGCCTGATGGTTGGCGGCATAATCCGCCAGCAGGGCGTCTTTCCACAAATGGCGCTGATATTGCCAGACACCCAGGCCCAGCATCAGCGGCACGGCGAGCGCGACAGTCAATGTCGGCAAAAGCGGAAAGCCCCGGCGCGCTGGCGCCGGGGCTTTGGTTTCTGGTTTGTCTCTGGCGTCAGCCGGTGCCAACGGCGGCTCCGAAATTGGACCCCCAGACATAGATGGCGAGGAACAGGATCAGCCAGACGACATCGACGAAATGCCAGTACCAGGCGGCGGCTTCAAAGCCGAAATGCTGTTTCGGCGTGAAGTCGCCCAGATACACCCGCCACAGGCAGACGGCGAGGAAGATGGTTCCGACGATAACATGGAAGCCGTGGAAGCCAGTCGCCATATAGAAGGTGGCGCCATAGATATTGCCAGCCATGGTGAAGCTGGCATGGTGATATTCATAAGCCTGCAGCGACGTGAACAGCAGGCCCAGGATGACCGTCAGCCACAGCGCGCTTTTGGCCTGCGCCCGCTGGCCGTGGATGAGGGCGTGGTGCGCCCAGGTGACCGTGGTTCCCGACAGCAGCAGGATCAGCGTGTTCAGCAGCGGATAGACGAATGGATCGAGGACTTCGATTCCCTGCGGCGGCCAGACTCCACCGACAGCTTCCAGCTTGGACGGGAACAGCGATGCCCAGAAGAATGCCCAGAACCAGGCCACGAAAAACATGACCTCGGTGATGATGAACAGGATCATGCCATAGCGGTGGTGCATCTGCACCACAGGCGTATGGTGGCCGGCCTCTGCTTCTTCGCGGACATCCGAAAACCAGAAGAAGAACATGGCCAGAACGCCAATGGCGCCAAGCGCAAACACCCAATGGCCCCAGCTTTCGTCATGCCACCAGAAAACCGCGCCAACCATGGCCGTGACCACGGAAAGCGCCCCCATCAATGGCCATGGACTGGGTGGCAGAATGTGGAAATCGTGGGTCTGTCCGGTTGCCATGTTTATCGGTCTCTCACCTGAAGAATTACTGTTTGTGCCTTAGCTTGCGAAACCGGGCGGCGGCAAGCATTTAGCTTTTGATCGGCGCCACGCCCGCATCACCCGTGGTGCGGATGCCGGGCGGCTTTGATGGATTTTTGACTGGGAAGAAGCTGTATGACAAGGTGATTTCATCGAACTTGCTGGCGTCGACA
>CAZIAA010000169.1:1551-4356 GCA_964537365.1 uncultured Sandaracinobacter sp. | reverse complement strand
CCGCGCCGCATTGCCTGGCCGTCCGGCGTGGGGCCGGAAAGCGCCACCGATATATATGTGTTCAATTTCTGGCGTGATCCGGAGCATGTGCGCGGGATCTGGCGCCTGGCCTCGCGGCAGAGCTTCGACATCGGTCACCCTGAATGGCAGACGCTGCTGAACATGGATGCGCTTGAAGCCAGCGAGGGCGGCAATTTCCAGTTTGCCGGCGCCGATTGTCTGACGCCCGATTACAGCCGCTGCATGCTGCGCTTGTCGGTCGGGGGGCGCGATGCCGTCACCCTGCGCGAATTCGACCTGCAATCGCGCCGCTTCCTGCCGCAAGCCGAAGGCGGCTTTGCCACAGCCGAAGCCAAACAGTCGAGCGCCTGGCTCGATCGCGACCATCTGCTGATTGCAACCGCGGCGCAGGGCGTCACCGCGTCGGGTTATGCCCGCGAAGTCCGGTTGTGGACCCGTGGCACAGCGCTTGATGACGCTGTGCCTTTGCTGCGCATTGCGGAAGCGGAAATTGCCGTCGACCCGGCGGTGTATGGCGATGGCGACAGCCGCCGCGCCGTCATCATTCAGGCCCGCACTTTCTGGACCGCGCGCATCCACCATCTGGCGGCGGATGGCGCATTGGTGTTGTCACCCTTGCCCGAAGATGCCGATTTCCAGTTCATCGCCGATACCGGCGAAGGCGCGCGCGCCTACGCCCTGCTGCGCAGCGATTTCAGCGCATTGCGCAAGGGCGCGCTGGTCTCCTATGCGGTGGCGGCGGATGGCCGCGCGGGGCCGGTCACGGCCGTGTTCACGCCCGATTCCGCCCAGGCGATTCACGCCGTGCGCGCAACCGGTCGGGCCGTTTACATCAGCCTGCTCGACAATGTTGCGGCGCGGCTGAAACGGCTGACGCTGCACCATGGTGTCTGGCAGGCCGAAGATGTGCCCTTGCCGGACAACAGCACATTGCAGCTGCTGGCCGCCGACAGTGCCGACACGCTTTACGCCAGCATCGAAGGCTTCACCCGGCCGGCGCGACTGGTCAAAATCGAATCCGCGCAGGCGCCGGTTGAAATCGCATCGGCGCCGGCATTTTTCGATGGCGATGCCCTTGCCGTCACCCAGCATTTCGCGCGCTCGAAGGATGGCACGCAGGTGCCTTATTTCGTCATTCGCCCGAAAGCTGCGAATGGCCCGCTCCGGACCTTGCTGTGGTCTTATGGCGGCTTCGAAGTCGCGCTGACGCCGGGCTATCTGACGCCGGAACAGCAGCTCTGGGTGATGGCCGGCAATCAATATGTCGTTGCAAATATCCGGGGCGGCGGCGAATTCGGCCCGGACTGGCATCAGGCGGCCCTGCTGGAAAAACGCCAGAACAGCTATGACGATCTGCACGCCGTTGCCGCCGATCTGAAAGCCCGGAAACTGGCGTCGAAGATCGCCGTGCATGGCCGATCGAATGGCGGCCTGATGGCGTCGGTTGCCTATACCCAGCGCCCGGATCTGTATGATGCCGCGCTGGTGGGCGTGCCGCTGGCCGACATGAAGCGCTATCACCGGCTGCTGGCGGGGGCTTCCTGGATGGCGGAATATGGCGATCCGGACGGCCCGGACTGGGACTTCATCCGCCGCTACAGCCCCTATCAGAATATCCGCAAGGATGTGGCTTATCCCCGGGTGTTTTTCTATACCTCGACCAAGGATGACCGGGTTCACCCCGGCCACGCCCGCAAGATGGCCGCCCGCAT
This sequence comes from uncultured Sandaracinobacter sp., assembly GCA_964537365.1. Taxonomy (GTDB): domain Bacteria; phylum Pseudomonadota; class Alphaproteobacteria; order Sphingomonadales; family Sphingomonadaceae; genus Sandaracinobacteroides. Next base: position 2,623 of record CAZIAA010000169.1, on the reverse strand, counting down.
GCAGGCGCAAGGCCATCCGATCTATTATTATGAAAATACCGAGGGCGGCCATGCCGGCGTGGCGGATCTGCGCGAATCCGCTTATCGTCAGGCGCTGATGCTGGCCTATCTCAGCAAGGAACTCGAATGAACGGGGAATTGCAATGAACCGGCAAGACGGCAATCTGCCCGGCTTCGACATGATGGCATTTGTGGCGGCGGCCCTCGCCGAGGATCTGGGCGGCACGCCGGATCCGGCGCGCGACATCACCGCCAAGGCCTGTTTTGCCGAGGATGCCCGGCTGCGGGCCGAATTGTCCAGCCGGGATGACGTGGTGGTTGCGGGCCTTGGTGTTGCCCATGCGTTTTTCCGCTATCTTGATCCCGGCTGTGAAACTGAAATGCAGGTGAATGACGGCGACCGGGTCGCGCCCGGCACCCGGCTATTGACGGTTGCCGGCAATGCCCGCGCCCTGCTGGCGGCGGAACGCTCAGCACTGAACAGCCTGCAGCATCTGACTGGAATCGCGACACTGACGCGGCGTTATGTCGACGCAATCGCCGGCACGAGAGCCATATTGCTCGATACCCGCAAGACGCTGCCCGGTCTGCGCCATCTGGAAAAATACGCCGTGCGCATGGGTGGCGCGCAGAACCACCGCATGGGCCTCTATGATGCGCCGATGGTGAAGGACAATCACATTGCCGCCGCCGGCAGTGTGGAAGCAGCCGTGACCGCCTGCAAAAAGGCCGGCCTCGCCAATATCACCGTGGAAGTGGACCGCGTCGATCAGATCGAAACGGCGCTGGCGGCGGGTGCCGACCGATTGTTGCTGGACAATATGTCGGTGCAAAGCCTGCGTGAGGCCGTCGCGCTGGTGGCCGGGCGGGTGCCGCTGGAGGCATCGGGCGGTGTGACGCTGCAGACCATCCGCGCCATAGCCGAAACCGGGGTCGATTATATTTCCGTCGGCCGCATCACCCAGTCGGCGCCGGCGGCGGATGTCGGCATGGATTATCTGGACTGAGGATCTGCCAGGATGTTGTCGGGTTGAGAGCTGCCGGATTGTGGCAGCAGGTGCTGCTGAATGAG
>CAZIAA010000169.1:0-1541 GCA_964537365.1 uncultured Sandaracinobacter sp. | reverse complement strand
CCAGCGACACGATTGCCGAGCGCGGTCCAGTGCCGGTGGCCCTGTTCCAGATAGAGTTGTGTTGTTGGCGAGGCCATCTGGCGGAAGCGTTGCAGCGGGCTGGCATGCGGGATCTGTTGCAGCACGGCGGCGGGAATCAGCCTGTCCATAACGCCAACGTAACGCGTTCGGCTGCCACTGGTTGGAATTTCCAGCAGCAATAATTTCGCACCCATTTCCTGCCCGCGCGCCGCGATTTCCCGCAGGATTTCCCCGTTCATTTTCCGGTTGGCTACCCATGCCGGAAACAGATCGTCCGGGGGCGAGCCGGCTTCGGTGTCTTCGGAAGCGTCCTCGGAGGCGTCCTCGTCACTGGCACTCTGCATGCGCAGCATGGCCAGCAGCTTCTTGCCGGTCACGCCTGCCCATTCCCGCAGCGCCGAATATAGCTGGCTGTTTTCCTGCGCCCAGCGATAGATGGCGGATTTGTTCAGCCGGTCGGAAATGCCGACGCCGGGAAGATAGCTGTTGCCATTGTCTTCGAGGCCATGGTCGGTCTGACGAAACAGATTGGCGCGCAGATTGTCATAACCATCGGTCTGGTGAACGGATACCAGCAGCACATCCGGCTGATAGGCTTTGACCCGGCTGTCGAGGATGCGCAGCATTTCGGCATGGCCAAAGCCGGAAACAGCAAAATTGATGGTGCGGCACATATGGCCCCGGCGCGCCAGCGCCTTCTCCAGCTGGTTGGCGAAACTGTTGGAAAAATCGCTTTCAAAACCGACGAAATAGCTGTCCCCCAGCAGCGCAATTCGACACCCGCCGGCGGTCTTGGCGCCGGGGGCCGGTCTGTCGTCGCGCTGGCCAGCGGCATTGTAATGCAGTCGCACATCGACTTCAGGAGTCCATTGCCGGAAAGAGGCATTGGGGATGTTGGCGCGCACACCATCGGCGGCGCCAGTGACATAGCGCGGCACCAGCGCCTGTGGCGCCAGCAGACGCAGGAAGAATTCGCCGAAAACCAGGGCATAGGCCAGCATTGCAATGGTGATCAGGGGCCAGAGCCACCAGCGCCGCTGTCGGCGTCTGTTTGCTGCACTGGGCGGGGTTGCGGTTTCAGAGGTCATGTCCGGGCCACCTTCAGAACGCAAAATAGATGAAATCGGATGCTTCGCGCGGCGCCAGGAAGGTGATCGAGAAAATCAGGAAAAGCACCATGTTGAGGCGCCAGAACAATGGTCCGGCCAGCAGGAATTCGAGCCGGCCGCTGGCGCGTTGCCAGCATTGCACCAGAGTCAGCGGCAATACGTAAAAGATAAGCGCGCCCCAGCCTGCCGCGCGCAGGTCAGTGCTGGCGAACAGGCCGCTCGTATAGTTGACGATGGTTGTCATGTCGGGGGCGCGAAACAGCAGCCAGCCGAAGACGGTCAGGACCGACATCAGCGCCCATAGCGCGATGTTGGCGCTCCAGCCGAGGGCAGGGCGGCTGACTATCCACTGATTGACTTGCGGCATGATCTTGCGGTCGACGCTGGCCAGGCGATAGGCAATGAGAATGA
>CAZIAA010000168.1:0-4369 GCA_964537365.1 uncultured Sandaracinobacter sp. | reverse complement strand
GCCCCGGCCTGCAGCCGGCCGATGCGCTGCACGCGCACCCGGGCGGCACTGGCGGCGGCATGCACGTCATCCCGGCGCGATGTTGGGGCTGCGAACAGAAGTTCGTAATCATCGCCAAAACTCGCCAGACGCGCAACCGCAACGCCGCTGGCAATGGCTTCGGCACTCAGCGGCAGTGCGGCGGAATCGATCTGCGCCTGCAAGCCGGAGGCTGCCGCCAGCCGCCCGGCATCAATCAGCACGCCATCAGACACATCAATGGCGGCCGATGCCAGTTGCCGCAGCGCCAGCCCCAGCGCCACGCGCGGCTGCGGCCGGCGAAAGCGTTTGCGCAATACTGCATCAGCAGCCCCAAAGCTGTGGCCCTGCACCACCCGCAAGCCCAGCCCGGCCGCGCCAATGTCTCCGCTCAGCCACAGATCATCGCCAGCGCTGGCGCCCCCGCGCGTGAGGGCGGCACCGGCCGGCACCGAACCAATGGCGGTAATGGTCAGAACCGATTGGCCAATCGTGCGAATCGTATCGCCACCCAGCAGCGCCGCATTGAAATGCTGCAGGGCATGGCCCATGCCGCGCACCAGTTCCCGCGCCCAGTCGAGGCCGCGTTCCCGGCCAATGCCGGCCCCCATCAACACCCCGACCGGCTTCGCGCCATTGGCCGCGAGATCGGACAGATTGACTGCAACCAGCTTCCAGCCAATGTCGACCGGGGGGCAATCGGCAGTGAAATGCACGCCTTCGGCCAGCATGTCATGCGTCGCCACCAGCTGCAGGCCCAGCGGCCAGTCGAGAACCGCGCAATCATCCGCCAGATTCTGTGCCGCCGGGTGGGTGGCAAGCTCTGCCAGCAGCGCATGCAGCCCGGCTTCCAGACCGGCGGATTGCGGGCCGGCAGATTGCGGGCGGGGCGGCCGGTCATCCGGCACGAACGGTTTTCCCCAACCTGTCGAGCAAGGCATTGACGAAGCCGGCCTCGGGCCGGTCATAGAAGGCGCGCGCCACATCGACATATTCGGACACCACGGCGCCATGCGGCACATCCGGCCGGGCCAGCATTTCATAGGCGCCGCAGCGCAGGATCTGCAGCATCAGCCGATCCAGACGATCGACATTCCAGCCGGGCTGCAGAAAGCGCGTGATGATGGCATCGAGTTCCTGCTGCCGGGCGAGCCCTCCCGACACCAGATCATCGAAAAACGCCCGGTCGGCGGGCTGCAGCTGCTCCACCTCATCGCTGCCTTCCGGCTCTGCCGCCAGGCGGTGCTGGTGGAATTCATGCAGCAGCTTTGCCAGCGGAACTGCAGTGGTTGCCTGCTGATACAGCGCCTGCACGGCCGCAAGACGCGCTGTGGAACGGCTGCCGCGCGCGACCGGACTGGCCGCCCGGCGCGAGGGTCGGGAAGCCGGCGTGCTGTTGGCGGGGGGATTCTCGGAAGCCATGACCTGTCGCCTTAGCGCCGGAGCAGACGCCGAACCAGCCCCGAAGCTGGGCGCGCCGCGAAAGGTTGCAGGCGAGCGGCAAATGTGTAGGGTTGGACGATACCGGGCAGAGAGGGAGGCAGGCATGCTGACAAAAGCGGATGATTATCCGATTCACCAACTGCCCCAGCCTGTCGCGGTCGCTGGTTCCGACCACTATTTCCATGGCCGCTATTTCTGCAATGCGCAGGCGCCCGACGGCAATCCTTGTATCACCGATGCCCGCCAGCCGGGAAATGCGCATATCCGGGCACGGGTGCAGGCGCAATCGCGCCGGCCCGATAGTTCGGTCCACGCCAGCCGCGGGATTCGGGAACAGCTGTTCGGCGGTCCGCACGAACCCTTCGGCTTCCACGACGCTTTCGATCTGGCCTGACATGCGGACCGGGCTGGAACCGCGGCTGGAAGCATTGCTGGCGCATCTCTGGGGCGGCCCGGTGCAGGTGTCCGGCCTGTTCCGCTTTCACGGCGGCGCCGCGCGCGAAACCTATCGTTTCGATGCCCGCCACAATGGCCGCACCATTGGGCTGGTCGTGCGTCTCGATCCGCCGGCAAGCCTGATTGCAACCTCCAGACGGGTCGAATTTCATGCCATCCGCCGCGCCCATGCAGCGGGTTTGCCCGCACCCGAAGCCATTTTTCTGGACTCCGATGGCAGCTGGCTCGGGGCGGCCGGATTCCTCATGCATGAAGTGCCCGGCGGCCATACCGGCGAGTTGAGCAACCCCCTGCCCTATGGCGAAAACGCCAGCGCGGGCGGCCAGGCGCTGTTCCGCGCATTGGGACGATTGCATGCCCTTGTCCCCGATGCCGAGGATCTGGCGGTGCTGCCGCATCAGGACGCCGCCGGCCGTCTGGCGCACTGGAAAGCCGAGATCACCGCCCATCGCCGCCACCCGGAACCAATCGTCATGGCTGGAATCCGCTGGCTCGAAGCGCATATGCCACCCCCCTCCGGGCCGCCGGCCATCATCCATGGCGATTTTCGCACGGGCAATTTCCTCGCCGATGCGGACAATCGCCTGCTGGTCGTGCTCGACTGGGAAATGGCGCATATCGGCGACCCCTATGAGGATCTGGCCTGGGTGCTGGACCCGTTCTGGAGCCATGGCAGCACCGAACTTGCGGTTGCCATGCTGCCGCGGGCCGACGCAATCCGGGAATGGGAAGCCGCTTCGGAACGTAAATTCGATGCCGAACTGTTTCGCTGGTGGCAGTTGTTCGCGGGGGTGCAGGGCCTCGCCATCTGGATCACCAGCGCCGATATCATTGCGTCCGGCCAAAGCGCGGATCCGGTCACCAGCTTTGCCAGCATCATCGCCTATCGTACGCACAATCTGCAAGTGGCGGCGATGCTGAAGGATTATGCCCGATGAGCCTCAATCTGCCGGAAATCCTGCAAAGTCTGGCCATGAGCCAGCTGACCATGGTGGCGCCCGCGCTGGGCGAAAGCTATGCCGGCAAGACCGCCGGCACAATCGCCGTCCTGGCGCTGGTCACATCGACGCTGCAGCAACAGCTGATGAACCGGGCGCCGGCCCTGCGCCAGCAGCTGGAAGCCTTGCTGGCCGGCGCCGCAATCACCGACCCGGCCCTTCGCGACGGCGTTCGCCGGGCCTTGGCAGATGACTGTGCCGGCGACTGGTTTGCGCGTGGCGATGTGCTGATGCAGGCGCTGGCGGATGTCCACGCCTGGGCGGATGACCATGATGCCGCGCTGGCGCGCCAGTGCCGCGGCTTTCTGCTGGATCATGCCAGCGCGGAAATGGTTACCATGCCGGACATGACAGCCATTTGAAATCCGGCCGACAGGCGCCGGACAGAGTGCTTGCAGGGACAGAAAGATGGCAACTGGCGCGCCTGATGCTTGACGCGAACCCCCTTGCAGTGCGAAGCGCGTTCAGTATTCCGTAACCCGGCCTGTCGTCCGATACGGCCGGGACAACAATTTGACCACAGCCCCGGCGTGCAAGTAACCGCAGGGGCGAAGATGGAGAGCGGACATGATCAAGCTTCCGAGGCACACCGCGGCACTGGTTCTCGCGGCTTTGCTGGCGCTGCCCGCGACGCAGGCGGTGGCTGCGAAAAAGGGGCCAAGCTTCAAATTTTCAAAACAGGTGCAGCCGCTTCTGGCCGAAGCCCAGAAGGCACAACAGGCCGATAATCACGCTGGCGCGCTGGAAGCGCTGAGCAAGGCCGATGCCATCGCCGATCGCAATGACGATGACAAATACATGATTGCCATATTGCGACTGAATTCCGCCATTGCATTGAAGGACAATGCAATGATCGAAAAAGCGCTGGAGGGCGCGCTGGCGACCGGCCGCGTCGAGCCGGAAGAGGCGGTGAAATTCCGTCTGAATCTGGGTGCTTATGCGGTTCAGCGCAACGACTATAAAAAGGCCGTTTCGGAATACCAGCAGGTGCTGCAGGCACAACCGAACAACACCGAACTGATGGTGCAGATGGCGGAATTGCAGCGCCGCGACGGCGACACGCCAGGCGCCATCCAGTCCATCAACCGCGCCATTCAGATTGCCGGGCAGAATGGTCAGAAAGCCGATGAATCCTGGTATCGCCGCGCTCTGGCGCTGGCCTATGACAAGAAGCTGCCGGCCCAGACCGTGCAGGTCAGCGAGGCGCTGCTGAAGGCATATCCCAACCCCACCAACTGGCGCGACGCGCTGGTCATCTACCGCGACAGCAACAAGCTGGACGACCAGGCCAATCTGGACGTGCTGCGGCTGATGCGCGCCAATAATGCGCTGACGGGCGAACGCGACTATGTGGAATTCGCCGAAACCGCATCGCTGAGCGGCCTTCCCGGCGAAGCCAAGACGGTGCTCGATGAAGGCATTGCCAAGGGCGCGCTCGATGCCGGCAAGCCACT
>CAZIAA010000167.1:0-4370 GCA_964537365.1 uncultured Sandaracinobacter sp. | reverse complement strand
TTATGGCTATCCGGATATGCGCACCCGGCGGCTGCTGGGCATCGTTGCACGGGCAAACCGGCTGCGGCCGGATCTGATCGTCCTCACCGGCGATTACATGGGCGGCAAACTCGTGGACTGGCCGCGCTCCTGGCTGGAGGAAGCCTTGCCGCCGCTGGCGGGCCTGCACGCACCGCTGGGGGTTTTCGCAGTTTCCGGCAACCATGATTCCCTGTTCTGGCTGAACCGGATCATGGGGCAACAGTTGCGCCCAAGGCTGCTGCGCAACGAGAATGTCGATGTCGGGCCGTTGGTCGTGGCTGGGCTGGTTTCTGTTGAACAGGGCGTAAAATTTGGGCGCACATTGGCTGGTATCCCGCCTGGCAAGCCGATCCTGTTGTTACGCCATGAAGCGGATTACCTGATCTACACTAATGCCCCGCCGGACAATCCGGTGCTGGTGCTGGCCGGTCATACCCATGGCGGGCAGGTGGTGCTGCCGCTGCTGGGGTCGATCGGCAATCGCTTTTACAGCCACACGCTCTGCCGGCGCGGATTGTGCGATATTCATGGCTGGCGGGTTTTTGTCAGTTCCGGGCTGGGCACCAGCGTGCTGCCTTTGCGGTTTGGCGTGCCGCCGGAACTGGCGCTGATCACGCTCTATGGGCCGGAATGATGGTTATTCGCGCAGATGCTCCGGCACATCGAGCGTGTCGGCATCGCGCAATTGCGGGAACAACCGTGCCCAGAGGATCGTGACAGCCAGCGCCAGCACGCCGCCGCCGGTGGTGGCAATGACAGGGCCGATGGCCGCTGCCACCACGCCGGCGCGAAATTCGCCGAGTTCGTTGGAAGCACTGGTGAACAATGTCGCCACGGCGGAAACCCGGCCACGCATCGAATCCGGCGTGTGCAACTGAATCAGCGACTGGCGGATATAGACCGACACCATATCGGCCGCGCCCAATATGGTCAGGCTGATGAGCGACAGCCACAGCACGGTCGACAGCCCGAACACCGCAGTGGCGATTGCAAACACGCCGACATTCAGGAACATCTTGATCCCGACCCGGTGCCCCAGCGGCGTGCGGGTCAGCCACAGGGCAATGAAGGCGGCGCCCAGCGCCGGGCTGGCGCGCAGCATGCCGAGGCCGAGCGGACCGACATGCAGGATGTCGCGGGCATAAATTGGCAGCATGGCAGTCGCGCCGGCCAGAATGACTGCAAAGAGATCGAGCGAAATGGCGCCGAACACAACTTGATTATGGCGCAGATAATCAATGCCTTCGCGCACCGCGGCAAGGCCGGTGGCGCCGGAATTCGCCGGCAGCCGGATCGGCGGAATGAGCCATAGCGCGACAAATGCGAAGGCCAGCATGGCGGACGCCAGCGCATAGGCAAAAGGCGGCGACAGATCATAGGCGAGGCCGCCAACCATCGGGCCAAGCACGACGCCGGCCTGAAAGCCGATGGAGTTCCAGGCAATGGCGGTTGGCAACACGGCCGGCGGCACCAGATTGGGGGCAAGCGCCGACAGCGCCGGCTGGGCAAAGGCGCGGGCAATGCCGAGCAGGGTGGCAACGACGAAAAATGGCCAGAGGATATGTCGGGCCGATAATGACACCCAGATCAGCATGATGGCGCCGGCCAGTTCCAGCAGCACCGACAGCCGGGCAATGATGCGGCGATCCAGACGGTCGACGATGACTCCGACGGCAAGGCTGAGGAAGAACACCGGCAGAAACTGGGCAAGACCGATGAGACCAAGCAGAAAGGAGGATTCGCTGATCGAGCGGGTTTCGCGGGCAACGTCGTAAACCTGCCAGCCGATGACGACGACCATCACGATCTGCGCCATGGTCGCGCTTAGCCGGGCGGCGAAAAAGGCCCGGAATGCCGGAAATGCAAAGGGAGACAGGGTCTGTTCGCGCACGGTGCGGCGGCAATAGCAGTTGCAGCCGCCTGGCTCAAAGCGCATTACGCCTGATGTGGGAAAAGTTTTTGACTTCGCCGCTTTCCCCCGGCCGCAATATCGGCCATCCTTGCCTCCCTTGGGAAGCATGGGCCGCACGGGTAAGGTGAGGGCGGGCCGGATGTCGGGTGGGAATGTCGGTCAGCGGGGGGAGGAAGTTCGGTGAAATCCATAATGCGTGCGCCATTGCTGGCGCTGGTGGCGGCGCTGGCGCTGGCCGCTTGCGACCGGGGGCCGAAATCGGCTGCGGATTCGGCGGCGCAAGGCGACATCTTTGCTGCGGCCGGCTCCGCCGCGGCGCAATGGCTGACCTATGGCGGCACCTATGACGAGCAGCGCCATTCGAAGCTGACCCAGATCAACGCCGACAATCTGTCAGATCTGGGCGTCGCCTGGACCTATGATCTCAATTCCGACCGTGGCATCGAAACCACGCCGATCATTCATGATGGCGCGATGTATGCCACGTCCTCCTGGTCGGTGCTGCACGCCATTGATGCGAAAACCGGGGAAAAGCTCTGGGTTTATGATCCGCAGGTCGATCAGGCGATCGGGGTGGATGCCTGTTGCGATGTCGTCAACCGCGGCGTCGCCTATAAGGACGGCGTGCTGTTTCTGGGCGTGATTGACGGCCGGCTGGAAGCTATTGATGCGAAAACCGGCAAGCGCTTGTGGTCGACGCAGACGGTCGACCGGTCGAAGCCCTATACCGTGACCGGGGCGCCGCGTGTCATCAAGAATATGGTGCTGATCGGCAATGGCGGCGCCGAACTGGGGGTGCGCGGCTATGTCACCGCCTATGACGTGCGCACGGGCGCCAAAATCTGGCGGTTTTACACCGTGCCCAACCCCGACAAACAGTCGGATGGCGAAGTGTCGGATTCGGCGCTGCAGAAAATCGCCAATCAGACCTGGGGCGACAGCGGCCGTTGGAAGACCGATGGCGGCGGCGGCACGGTCTGGGATTCCCTTGTTTATGATGTCGAGAATGATCAGGTCATTCTGGGGGTTGGCAATGGCTCACCGTGGAATGCCGCCTTGCGTGACCCGGAGGGCAATGGCGATAATCTCTTCGTTGCCGCGCTGCTGGCGCTCGATGCCGACACCGGGGAATATAAATGGCATTTTCAGGCCACTCCGCGCGACAATTGGGATTACACTTCAACCCAGACCATCATTCTGGCCGATCTGCCGCTGGGGGTGAATGGCGCGCTGCGCCGCGTCGTCCTGCAGGCACCCAAAAATGGTTTCTTCTATGTGCTGGACGCGAAAACCGGCCAATTCATTTCCGGCAAGGGCTATGTGCCGCAGAACTGGACCAGCGGGCTGGACCAGAATGGCCGGCCGATCGAAACCGCTGCGGCGCGGCCGACCGATCAGCCGAGTGTCCTGCTGCCGGGGCCGAATGGCGGCCACAACTGGCATCCGATGGCGTTCAACCCCGACCTCAACCTGGCTTACATACCAGCGCAGGAACTGCCGCAAGCCTATGCCCCGAACCAGGCTGTCGACCGTCAGGCAGTGTGGAACACCGGCTTTGCCTTTGATGCCGGTGTCGGCACCGATCCGCTGGATATGGCCTCGCTGAAGGCCTTGCGGGCGGCATTCAAGGGCCGGCTGATTGCCTGGGACCCGATCCGGCAGGAAGCGCGCTGGTCGGTGGAGCAGGGCGTGCCCGGCAATGGCGGCGTGCTGTCGACGGCGGCCAATCTGGTCTTTCAGGGCACGGTTGGCGGCGATCTGGTGGCCTATGATGCCGGCACCGGCCAGGAGCTGTGGCGGCATGAACTGAAAGGCGGCGGCATTGCCCCGCCGGTGACCTATGAAGTCGATGGCGAACAATATCTCGCTATCGCCACGGGCTGGGGCGGGGCCTATGCCTTGTCGGCCGGCTTCGTGTTCGATCAACCCGTGCGCAACGGCAATCTCGGGCGTGTGATTGCATTCCGGCTGGGGGCGACTGGCGCCATCCCCGACCATCAATTGCCGCCGATCGCGCGCAAGCCGCAAGCAGCGCCATTTGGCGATGCAGCCATGCTGCAGAACGGGATGAGCCTGTTCAGCCGCAATTGCGGCGTCTGTCATGGCGCCATGGCGATTTCCTCCGGAGTGTTGCCGGATCTGCGCTGGTCGCCGATTTCCGGCAATGCCGACAGCTGGCGCGCGGTGGTGATCGATGGCGTGCTGAAGTCGAACGGTATGGTCAGCTTTTCATCGGTGCTGTCCGCCGCGGATGCGGAAGCCATTCGTGCTTATGTCGTCGATCAGGCGAATGGCGCGCCCGATCGCGACCGCTAACGCGGGGGCAATCGCCCGCCAGCCCGGCGGATACGTGCTCAGGCCGGCTTTACGAAGCTGTCCAGGACCATTTTCGTGCCGGACTGATCAAAGGCGATTTTCAGTTTGTTGCCGGTCTTGC
>CAZIAA010000166.1:0-4374 GCA_964537365.1 uncultured Sandaracinobacter sp. | reverse complement strand
ACCAGTTGATGACCCTGCGGGTCACCTTTCAGGCTTTCGCCATATTGCTGGTCGTCATTCTGTTCATTCTGGCCGGGCGCGCTGCATCCGGCGGCTGAGGCAATTTCGCAAAGGGGCATGCATGGTCAAGCTCAACAAGATCTATACCCGCAAGGGCGATGACGGCAGCACCGGCCTGGTTGGCACCACGCGCGTGCGCAAGGACAATGCCCGGGTCGCTGCCTATGGCACCATCGAGGAAGCCAATGCCGCGCTCGGCATGGCTCGCCTGCACGCCAGCGGCGACAGCCTCGCCATGATTTCCCGCATTCAGAACGATCTGTTCGATGTCGGCGCCGATCTGGCCACGCCCGGCGATGATTTCCGCGAAGGCGCGCCACAGCCGGAATATCCGCCGCTGCGCGCCGTGCAATCGCAGGTGGACCGGCTGGAAGCCGAAATCGACGCCATGAACGCCAGCCTCGAACCCTTGCGCAGCTTCATTCTGCCGGCCGGCAATGCGTTATCGGCGCATCTGCACCTGGCCCGCACCATTGCGCGCCGCGCCGAACGTCTGGCGGTCACGGCCGCGCAGCAAGACGTGATCAATCCGGTCGCGCTCAAATATCTCAATCGGGTGTCGGATCATCTGTTCGTGCTGGCGCGCCATGTGAACCGCAAGGATGCCGGCGGCGATGGCGACATCCTCTGGGTGCCGGCCGCCAATCGCTGATCTTTGCCAGCCACCCCGCCACTGCTAGAGCATGCCCATGTGGATCGACCTTCGGCAGCAGACTGCCAACCGCTTTACCCTTGAAATCCAGCAGCCGATTGCAGTCGGGCCGCCGAATCGCATGTTCATGTTTGGCGGAGTCGGCCTGGGCGCCAGCCTGCAGGCGCTGCAGACGGCAACGGGCCGGCAACCGATCTGGGCGACGGCGCAATATGAAAATTACGCCCGCCCCGGCGAAACCGTCACCTTCACCGTGGACGAGCGCGTGCGTGGCAATAACGTCAGTCAGGCGCGGGTCAGCGCCCGCACCGAAGATCGCGAAATCCTCACTGTCTCGGCGGCGCTGGGCATGCGCGACGGACTGGACATTTCCGGCCAATGGACTCTGGCGCCCGATGCACCGCCGCCCGAAAGCTGCGCCCCGCGCACGCAATGGTGGAATGAGAACCCCGACGATCTGCACAGGCGCATCGATTTCCGCATCGCGCGAGGGTCGATGCAGGGACCGCCCGAAGATGGGCAACCAGTTGCCGATGGTGTCTCCGTGGTCTGGGCACGACCCGATCCGAAGGTTCTGGGCGCGGATTATCCGATTGATCCGGCCTTCATTGCCGTGGTTGCGGATTTCGCGCCGTCCGGAATCGGCCCCGCCCTCGGTCGGCTGGCCGGCGGCAACAGCCTCGACAATTCCATCCGCTTTCACCGCATGGTCGAAACCAGCTGGCTATTGTGTGAAATCAAGATCCACGCCATTCACCACGGCTTTGCCCATGGCCGCATGCATATCTTCGCCGAAACCGGTGAACTGATTGCAACCGCCAGCCAGAGCCTGATTCTGCGCCTGTGGGAGGAATGACCCGGCCATGAACGACAAGCTCCATGCCAGCCGGCTGGCGGAACTGCCGACTCTGCTTCCGGAATGGACCCGCGCCGGCGACTGCCTGAAGCGCAGCTTCCGCTTTGCCGATTTCAGCGCTGCCTTTGCTTTCATGACTCGAGTCGCGCTGCTGGCCGAAAAACACAACCACCATCCGGACTGGTCGAACAGCTGGAACCGGGTGGACATCGCACTCAGCAGCCATGATGCCGGCGCCCTGACCGAACGCGACGTAGCGCTGGCGCGGGCGATCGATTCACTGTTGCCTTAATGGCATCCGCCCGGCTGCAGCACGCAGCCGGGCGGACAATAACGCAGCAGCCGCTCAGCGTGAATTGCTCAGCGGGGCGCCATGCGGATGGCCCCATCCAGACGCACATCTTCGCCGTTGAAATAGCTGTTGCGGCACATTTCCAGTGCCAGGCTGGCATATTCCTCGGCATTGCCCAGCCGCTTCGGGAACGGCACCGACGCTGCCAGCGCTGCCTTCACATTGTCGGGTGCGCCCTGCATCAGCGGGGTGTTGAAAATGCCCGGCAGGATGGTGTTGACGCGAATGCCTTCCCCCGACAGGTCACGCGCGACCGGCAGGGTCATGCCGACGACGCCGCCCTTGGAAGCGGAATAGGCAGCCTGTCCCATCTGTCCGTCTTCGGCGGCAACACTTGCAGTGTTGACGATGGCGCCGCGTTCACCGGATTCATCAAGCGGATCCAGCGTCAGCATACCGGCCGCCGATTTGGCAATGCAGCGGAAGGTGCCGATCAGATTGATCTGGATGATCCGCTCGAAGGCATCCAGCGGGAAATGCTTAATTTCACCACTCTGCTTGGAACGGCTGGCAGTCTTGACGGCGTTGCCGGTGCCGGCGCAATTGACCAGGATGCGTTCCTGACCATTGGCGGCGCGGGCCTTGACAAAACCGGCATCGACGGAGGCTTCGTCGGTGACGTTCACATTGCAGAACACACCGCCCAGTTCCCTGGCGATTGCTTCGCCCTTTTCGGCATTCATGTCGAAGATCGCAATTTTGACGCCTTCAGCGGCCAGACGCCGCGCAGTCGCAGCCCCCAGCCCCGAGGCCCCGCCAGTAACGACTGCGGACAGTCCCTTCAGTTCCATAACCACTCTCCTAGAATTTCGAATCAAACAGACCCATGCCGCTGCAAGCCGCACGGCATGCCCGTCGGCAACGCCACAAGATCAGGCACCCGCCATTCCGCAGAAACCCATGCCCGCAAGACGGCCCGCAAGCCGCTTCGAACAGCACATGCCGGCGCCGTGATTACGGAACGGCGGGCCAATGTCAAACACCATTCCAGCGCCAGCATTGCGCCGATGTCATTCCCCGCTCCGTGGATGCTGTGTTCAGTGGCGAAAATGCCGCAAGCCGGTGAAGGCCATGGCGAGTCCGCGTTCATCAGCGGCGGCAATCACTTCGGCATCGCGAATGGAGCCGCCGGGCTGGATGACTGCGGTTGCACCGGCGTCAGCTGCAGCAATCAGCCCATCGGCAAAGGGAAAGAAGGCATCGGAGGCAACGGCGCTGCCCTCGGTGCGCGGGGCTTCCCAGCCGGCGGCTCGGGCGGCTTCCTCGGCCTTCCAGGCCGCCATGCGGGCGCTGTCGAGGCGGCTCATCTGACCAGCACCAATGCCCGCCGTGCTGCCGTCCCTGGCATAGACGATGGCATTGGATTTGACATGCTTGGCCACCGTCCAGGCAAAGGCCATGTCGGCCAGTTCCTGTTCGGTCGGCTGCCTTTTGGTGACGATGCGAAGATCCTCCATCAGACGGTTGTCAGCGGCCTGCACCAGAATTCCGCCGGACACGCCTTTCAGCACATATTCGTCCTCCTCGCCGGCTTGCGGCAGCGCCGCCAGCAGCAGCCGCAGATTGCGTTTCCGGGCAATGATCTCCTTGGCATCGTCGCTGGCATCCGGGGCAATGATGACTTCGGTGAAGATTTCCGTAATGACAGCTGCGGTTTCCGCATCGAGCGGGCGGTTGAGCGCAATGATGCCGCCAAAGGCCGACACCGGATCGCAGGCGAGCGCGGCGCGATAGGCATCGGCCAGATTGTCGGCCGTCGCCACGCCACAGGGATTGGCATGCTTGATGATGGCGACCGTCGGCGCCGAATCGCGATATTCGGCAATCAGCCCGAAGGCGCCATCGGCATCGCCGATATTGTTGTAGGACAAGGCCTTGCCCTGCACCAATGTCGCATTGGCAATGCCATGGCGCTTGCCCGGCAGGGCATAAAGCGCTGCTTTCTGGTGCGGATTTTCACCATAGCGCAATTCCTGCACCCGCGGTGCGGCAAACGTCAGGATGGCGGGAAAATCCTGTTGCTGGTCAACGCGGGCGAACCAGTCGGCAATGGCGGCATCATAGGCGGCCGTCGCCTGAAACGCCGTGGCCGCGAGGCGCCGGCGCGTCGCCAGCGACAATCCGCCCGTCGCCAGTTCGCTGGCCAGCGCATCGTAATCGGCCGGGTCCGTCACACAAGCAACAAAGGCATGATTCTTGGCCGCCGAACGCAGCATCGACGGGCCGCCAATGTCGATATTTTCGATGATTTCGGGGCGTGCCGCCCCCTTTGCAACCGTGGCCGCGAATGGATAGAGATTGCACACCACCATATCGATGGGCGGAATGGCATGCGCCTGCATGGCGGCCTGATGCCCGGCATCGTCGCGCAAGGCCAGCAAGCCGCCATGCACCTTGGGATGCAGGGTTTTCACCCGGCCATCCATCATTTCCGGAAAACCCGTGAATTCGACC
>CAZIAA010000165.1:0-4386 GCA_964537365.1 uncultured Sandaracinobacter sp. | reverse complement strand
CATGACTGATCCGAACAGCGCCAAAGCCCGGCTGTGGTGGATGTCGGCGCTGCGTCTTGGCGGCATCCTGCTGGCGTTCATTGGCCTGTATCTGGCCAGTTCCTCCGCCGGCGCCATGGCGCCGCTGGCCGCCGGATTGCTGTTGGCGCTATCGGGCGCAGCAGTCACTCTGGTCGGTCCCCGATATCTGTTGCGCTGGTGGCGGCGGTGAAGCGATTCTGGCAAACCGCAAGCGTCGATGCCGGCGATGGGGGCTGGACCGTGCTGCTGGACGCACGGCCGTTGCGCACCCCCGCCAAAGCGCCTTTGCAACTGCCGACAGCGGCGCTCGCTGACGCCATTGCCGCCGAATGGCAGGCCGCGCCGGCCGAAGTCGAAATTGCAAATCTGCCGCTGACGGCGCTGGCCTATGCCGCCATTGATGTCGTGCGGCCGGGCCGTCCGGCCATCATCGGCAGCCTCGCGGCCTATGCCGAAACCGACCTCACCTGTTACCGCGCCGACACGCCGGCCGCACTTGTCGCCGCCCAGCAGGCCGCCTGGGAGCCAGCCCTGCAAGCCGTGGAAAAGCGCCATAGCATTGCATTTCAACGCATTTCCGGGATCCGTTACGTCGAGCAGCCGGCCGCCACCATCGCGGCGGTGCGGGCACGGCTGAACGCTTTGTCGGATTTCGAACTGGCGGCACTGCAGCCGCTCGTTACCATTGCCGGCTCCATCGTGCTGGCGCTTGCGCATGTCGATGGCACGCTGACGGCCGAACAGGCTTTCCATGCCGCCCATGTCGACGAGGACTGGCAAAAGGCGCAATGGGGCAGTGATTCCGAAGCCCAAGCCCGGCAAGCTGCGCGACAGCGGGACTATCTGGCCGCCAGCCATTTCCTGCAACTTTTACGAAATTGCCCCGCGCCCCCGTGACAGCCGGCGAATTGGCGGCTAGGCACACGCCCGTGCCCAACAACATATGGGGGAATCCGACCAGATGGCAAATGTGCTTCAGGAACTCGAACAGCGCCGCGCGGCGGCGAGACTTGGTGGCGGCCAGGCCCGCATCGATCGGCAACATAAAAACGGCCGGCTGACGGCGCGCGAACGCCTCGATATCCTGCTCGATGACGGCTCTTTCGAAGAGCTGGATATGTTCGTGGAACATAATTGCATCGATTTCGGCATGGCTGAAACCCGTGTGCCCGGCGATGGCGTGGTTACCGGCTCCGGCACCATCAACGGCCGGCTGGTGTATGTCTTCAGCCAGGACTTCACGGTCTTTGGCGGTTCCCTGTCAGAGCGCCACGCCCAGAAGATCTGCAAGGTGATGGATATGGCGATGAAGGCGGGCGCGCCCGTCATCGGCCTCAACGACAGCGGCGGCGCCCGCATTCAGGAAGGCGTCGCCAGCCTTGCCGGCTATGCCGAGGTGTTCCAGCGCAATGTGCTGGCATCGGGCGTCGTCCCGCAATTGTCGCTGATCATGGGGCCATGCGCCGGCGGCGCGGTCTATTCCCCGGCGATGACCGACTTCATCTTCATGGTGAAGGATTCGAGCTATATGTTCGTGACCGGCCCCGATGTGGTCAAAACCGTCACCAACGAAGTCGTGACCCAGGAAGAACTGGGCGGCGCCATCACCCATTCAACGAAATCCGGCGTGTCCGACCTCGCCATGGAGGATGACGTCGATGCATTGCTGCGCGCGCGTGACTTTTTCGATTTCCTGCCGCTGAACAACCGCTCCGGCGCGCCGCACCGCGAAAGCAATGATCCCTATGATCGGGTGATTCCGTCGCTGGATACGCTGGTGCCGCCGCTCGCCACCAAGCCCTATGACATGCGCGAACTGATCCGCAAAGTGGCGGATGATGGCGAATTCTTCGAACTGCAGCCCGGCCATGCCGCCAATATCCTGATTGGTTTCGCCCGCATCGAAGGCCATACCGTCGGCATCGTCGCCAATCAGCCAATGGTGCTGGCCGGCTGCCTCGATATCGCCGCTTCGCGCAAGGGCGGACGTTTCGTGCGTTTTTGCGATGCTTTCTCCATCCCGATCATCACTTTCGTCGATGTGCCCGGATTCCTGCCGGGCGTCGCGCAGGAACATAATGGAATCATCAAGAATGGCGCCAAGCTGCTGTTCGCCTATGCCGAAGCAACGGTTCCGAAAATCACCGTCATCACCCGCAAGGCCTATGGCGGCGCCTATGATGTCATGTCCTCCAAGCATCTGCGCGGCGATGTCAACTATGCCTGGCCAACGGCGGAAATCGCCGTCATGGGCGCCAAGGGCGCGGTCGAAATCATTTTCCGTCAGGATATCGGCGACACCGACAAGATCGCCGCGCGCACGCAGGAATATGAAGAACGCTTTGCCAATCCGTTTGTCGCAGCCAGCATGGGCTTTATCGACGATGTGATCCTGCCGCATTCCACCCGCAAGCGGATTGCCGTATCGCTGCGCAAACTGCGCAACAAGAAGCTCGAAAACCCGTGGAAGAAGCACGACAATATCCCGCTGTGATGGAGGCGGAGAGAATCTGTCAGCGATGACGGCAAGCGTGCTTTTCCCGACCGTTCAACCGGGCGCGGCGGTTTTTCCGGGCATCCAGCCGGTTGAGGCATCCGACCGCCGGCTCGATTTGCGCCTGTCCATAGCACGCATCGTCCGCAGCGGATTCTAGCCATGTGCGCCCAGCCGCTGCCTCATGCCGGGGACAATTGCGCCGACGCGCAGACATTTTCGCGCCGCAACCGGGGGCTGCCGCCCTGGGCGCAGAAATGCCTGTCCTTTGCGCTGACGGCGGCCATTATCGCCTATCTGGCGCAGGCGCTCGGCCATATCGGCTGGGACGAAGTGGTGCGCGTATTGCCGCGAACGCCATTATTCTATCTGCTGGTGGCCTGTTCCTATCTGGCGCTGCCGCTGATGGACTTCATCATCTTTCGCCGCTGGTGGCCCATTACAATGCGGGCCTTTGCCTCCATTCTCCGGAAACGCGTGCTGAACGATGCCGTGCTCGGCCATTCCGGCGATGCCTATTTCTTTCTCTGGGCCAGACGCCGCTTTGCCGCGCAGCAATTGCGGGTGCAACCGCTGGCCGCGGTCAAGGATGTCGCCATCATGTCGGCGCTGGCTGGCAATGTCGCCACACTGACCATGCTGGCGCTCGCCTTTCTGCTGGGCGGCGGCACGGTCGTGCAGGACGCATTTTCCGGCGACGCCATGCGCTATGTCGGCATCGGCTTCGCCTTCGTCATTTCCATCAGCCTCGCCATATTGCTGTTCAACCGCCAGGTGCTCAGCCTGCCGCGGCGTGAAAATCTGACCACATTCCTGCTGCACTGCCTGCGCCTGGCGCTGACGTCGCTGCTGCTCATTCTGGCCTGGACGATTGCCCTGCCGCAAATCGCCATCGGCACCTGGATCATTCTGGAAGCGCTGCGGCTGGTGGTGACCCGCCTGCCGTTCCTACCCAACAAGGAACTGCTGTTTGCCGCCATCGGCGTCAGCCTGACCGGCGATGCCGCACCGGCCGTGGCGGCCCTGATGGCCGCCGCCGGCGCGCTATATCTGCTGGCGCATATCCTGTGCTATGCCGGCGCCACGATTCTGGGCCCCCGCACCGCCGCAACCGAAGACAACGCCTGACAGCGATCGATCCGGGCGCACGCCCGGCGGAACGGAAGCTATTCGGCGGCGACTGCAATCTCTGTCGCGGAATCCACTGCCTCGCCCACCTGCCGCGGCCGGAATTGCAGTACGCCATCCTCCAGCGGATCATGGCGCAGGGATTTCCGGTCCTTGCGATAATCCTGCATGTCGCGCCAGGGATCCGTCGTCGATTGCCGTGGCAGCACCGCCAGCCCGCGCTGCACATAGCCGGAACTCAGCAACGGCGCTTCATCCTCCACTTCGATGCGGCGTTCGGCAATTGCAATGTCGCGGCCCGGCGCATCCAGCGCATTCAGCAGCCGGCAGAAATAGCCGCAGGTGAGATCGGCCCGCAACGTCCAGGATGCAGCGAAATAGCCGAATACATAGACCATATTGGGCACGCCTTCGAGCATCATGCCGCGATAGCTGTAGCGCTGGTGCAGATCGACCGGTGCGCCATCCACCACCAGCCGGGCGCCGCCCACGGCCTGCATGCGCAGCCCGGTGGCCTTGACGATGATGTCGGCATCGATGCGCCCGCCAGACCGCAGCACGATGCCCTTTGCATCGAGATGGGCGATTTCATCCGTCACCACCGACGCCGTACCGTCCTTCACGGCATTGAAGAAATCGCTGTCGGGCACCAGACAGAGGCGCTGATCCCAGACATTATAGCGCGGCTGGAAATGCGCCATCACCTGATCCTCGGGCAATTCCTTCAACAGCGCATCCGTCAG
>CAZIAA010000164.1:0-4419 GCA_964537365.1 uncultured Sandaracinobacter sp. | reverse complement strand
CGAGAGGACCATATTTGATTTGATTATGATAGTGTCATCGACTTCATAAACTCCCGCCAGATGGGCGAAGTCCTTGATGAAGCTGTAATAGACCAGTGCCCCGGCATCCATCATCTGATCCCGCGTCCAGCCGGCCACGCGTTTCCACAGCGCGACCGTTGCGGCGCGGAATTTCTCCGTCAGATCCTCCAGAGTTTCCGCCAGTTCCGTGGCCGAACTCATGCCGACGGGTACATAGCCTTCGGTGAGCACGTCGGAGGTATAGAGGCCGATGCCCACCAGCTTTTCCGCAGTGAATTCCGGCCGCGATTCAAAACTGCCCCAGTCGTCCATCAGATAGAAATGGCAATCCGCGACTTCCATCGTCACGGTCAGATTATTGTAGGGGATCTGGCCGGCGACACCGTCCAGCCAGGGGAAGTCGCCTTCGGCGAGATCGCTGAAATCGCGAATGATCATTTCGCGATTGCCGCCCAGATTATAGGGACCGCTGTTGTTCAGGCTGGTCCGGCTCTCGCAGGAAACCAGAAAGCCATATTGCGAAACCGTTGCCAGAAACGCCTGCGCGGCGCGGTGCAAACGGTCGCCATTTTCGCAGCCATGCATGTCGGCATGAAAGACCTGGATGCGCCGTTCGGGCAGCGACTGAATGCGCTGGCCGAATTCGCGCGCATTGAGATGACCATCCTCACGTTGCTGCGCCAGTTTGAAGCGGCGCCAGAAATCCATCACATAAACGACATCCTCGGCTGCATCCTCCGGCCGCAACATACCGAAATTGATCAGAATTTCCCGCCCAAGCAGAAAAAAGGCCGGCAGCGCCCAGGCCGCGACATTGCCGAATCTCCCACCCATGGCCCGGGCCCGGTCACCGATTTCCTCGGCCCGCACCTGCGCCTCAATTTTCCGCAGCAGTTCCGGGTAGCGGTAAAAGCAGCAGAGATAGCTCAGCAGCATGTAGGACGGAACCGGAAACAGCTTCGATTCCTGTACCGTGCGGGTGACACACAGCCAGTAGGTGTCGTCGCCAACGGACTGGATGGCGTTGTTGGTTTCCAGCAGGCGGACATAATCAACCACGGCAGAATTCTCTGTTTTTGCGGTCAATTCGCATCAACCCCTCCACTTCCGACGGCCTCGAGTCGGACATGTGGATTATAATTGGTCAATTTCGTCTGACAATATATTTCTGCGTTTGAGCGAGACCCTGCGACCGTCCGGGCCGGTGTCACCCCCTGGAGTTGTGAGCACAGATCAGCTGCACATTTCATTGATGTGCCGGGTGAAACATGCTGCAGATCTTTATATTCATCGTATGATATCGTCGAACGTTATTGACTCGTGATATTCCTTGTGAGAGGAAATGACAAGCTAGCCCGAGCGATATGCGCCGCACGAAGCAAGACCGCCGCACCCCCGTGGCCTGTCGGCAATCCGGACCAGGTTACCACGAAGGGGCAATACGAAAAACGGCCGACACGAAAGGGGAAGGATTGAAGATACAGATATGAAGATTACCGCAGCGCAGTTTTTCGACGCTTCCGCTCTGGCAAGGGCGCCGACAACCGCTCCGGTGCCTGCCGCCGCCACAGAAAGTCCGAACGCGCAACCGGGCACGCCAGCAACGCTGGCCCCGGCAACCATTGATGATTATGTCCTGTCCGATGCCCGGTTCGGGATCGAAGGCCCGACGGCCGCTGGAAGGCCATGCTTTGGCGCAAGAATCCGGCCAATGAATATTTCTGCTCGAACACCGTCGCGACCCAGCACAGGATCGTCCGTTACGCCGCCCGGCCGGCCATGGCATCACGCGGGGATAAAATCCGATCCGACATCGGCAATCCACAGTGCAAAACAGGCCATTCACGCTATCCGGGGCGGGCGGTCCGGCTTCTGTACTGGACCAAATCCTGCCAGACGTTACAGACACAAGCGTATGACAGAATCGTCCCCGACTTGCCCTGCGGCCGTATTCGCGACTCCGCACACCCCAGACCTCCGGAACAGCCACCCCTCCTTCTTCAACGGAAGATGAAATGACCGAGCAGAATCCAGCGCCTGACGAGCCGTCACAAGCCAGAAGCGCCACCGAAAAAGTCTTTCTGACCATCACGCAGGGCATCCGATCGGGGAAGTTCGTACCGGGCCAGCACCTGCTCGAGCCGGATTTGACCCAGCGTCTCGGCATCAGCCGTGGATCCTTGCGGGAAGCACTGAAGCATCTGGCCGCCGAAGGGATCGTTACCCTCAACCGCTATCGCGGGGCCTATATCTGCACCCTCGATCGCAAATCCGTGCTTGATCTGCTGGACACGCTGGAGCCTCTGGCGACGCTGGCGGCCCGGCTGGCTGCGCAGAAATGCAGCACGGCCGCGCAGAAAGCGCGCATGCAGGAGGCGACCGAACGGGTCGATGCCGCCAACAGGAGCGGCAATCGGGCCCGCTATCTCGATCAGCGGCGGCATTTTTACGACACCATGATCGACATCGGCGGCAATCGGGAGCTGGAACGAGTCATTCCACTTTCGCGCACCGATCTGTTTCGCGCCCAGGTGGAACCGATCCAGACCGACAAGCAACGGCAAACCCATGCCTCGGGCTATGCCGGAATCGCGCAGGCCGTCATCAATCAGGATGCGGATGCAGCCGGCCGGGCCGTAAAATGGCACTTCAACAAGACCCGGGAGACAATAGCCGAACTGTCCGAAGATGCATTCATGGAAAGCAACTGACATATGCCATCCTGACGCCATAAGTCGGGATTCCAGGTCCGGAGCCGGAACGGCTCATGCCATATCAAGGCCCCTGCAGCCGACTATGCAGACAGCTGGGCCCGAACCGGCTGGCATCGCGCACGCCCTGCCCAGGCGGCTGACGGCTCGGGCGCTTGTCAGCGCCGCTCTCCGACCAGGGGCGAAACATAAGGGATATCCCGAAACACTGAGACGCCCTGCTCTGCACTTTCTGCCAGCCGGCCTTGCGCAATGTTGCGCATGGGCGTGGGCGATGTCGCGTCGCCGGCAGCCTCAACCACCATCAGCGCCACCAATATGCCGGCCAGAAGCACCCAGATATGCCTTGCCTGTGCGATGCGTTGCATGCGTCCGAACTCCTTATGCTGCTCTGGTCGCATGGTTAACACCTACAGTAACTATTGCATCAAAGCGAACACTAACACGCGAAAATCATAGTCAGAATTGTGAAAAATTGTCGCGCAAAACCCTGCCGGGCGCGCTTCGGTCGTCCCGCGCGGCATAATCTTCGGACCGATACAGGCCGTCCGACGATTTGTCGATCCGCCCGGTCCGAGCCAGAGTCGGCATCAATGCGCCGGTGACGAAATGACGGCCCCGGAAAATATCCCCGGGTGCGGCGGCCGGCAGCCCAGCTACAGGCAATGCGGCGCAACTCGACATCGCCCTGAACCGCCGATAGAAATGTCCTGGTGAAAACCCTGCGCGCCACATTTCGCGAAAATCCCCGGCTGCTTGCGCTGGTGCTGGTGCTCGCACTGTTGATGAAGGCGTGGGTGCCGATGGGCTATATGCCCGTGCTTGCAGGCGGCACGCTCAGCCTGATGCCCTGCAGCGGCCATGGCGTGCTGGTGGCACTGGTGATGCCTTTGGTCAGCCCGAGCCATGGCGAACACAGCGTAGCGCATGCCCATGTTGCCGGGCACGATGCAGCCG
This sequence comes from uncultured Sandaracinobacter sp., assembly GCA_964537365.1. Taxonomy (GTDB): domain Bacteria; phylum Pseudomonadota; class Alphaproteobacteria; order Sphingomonadales; family Sphingomonadaceae; genus Sandaracinobacteroides. Next base: position 730 of record CAZIAA010000164.1, on the reverse strand, counting down.
GGCCCAACGACACGCCAGCGCCACACACAGACATGCCTTGCCTGTTTGCCGGATTGTCTGCTCTCTCGCTGGCTGGCACCGATCCGCTGCTGCTGGTGTTCGCGCTCGCACTGATATTCCTTGCTGCCCGCCGCATGCCGCCACAGCGGTTGATCGGGCAATCCGCCCATTTGCGGCCGCCGGCGCAGGGACCGCCAGCCATCTGCTGATTGATTGACGCACCATGCGCCTGCGACATGCAGGCGGCCCTTTGCCCATGAGCAGGTGATCTCATGCAGTGTTTCCCTCGTCTGGCTGGCCGTAGCCGGGTCGACACCGTCACTTTCCGGCGCCATCATCGCGCCGGCCCTGACAGATGCGCGGGAGGTCAGTAATGCCCCCGGCGCAAGCTCCCGCGGTCCGGTCGCAAACACGTTCGGCGCCAATCTACGCCACGATCTGGCGCTGGCATTTCTATGCCGGGCTGTTCGTCATCCCCTTCGTTCTGATCCTTGCAATCACGGGCAGCATTTACCTGTTCAAACCGCAGATCGAATCCTTCGAGGAACGCGCGTTCCAGCACCTGCCCGTGGCGGCGCAAGTGTCGCCAACGCAGCAGACCGCCGCTGCACTGGCAGCATTTCCGCAGGCGCATTTCGGCAATTACCGCCTGCCCCGGCGCGTCGGCGATGCCACCATGATCACGCTGAAACTGCCCGACGCTAAATCGGCACAGGTCTTCGTGGCGCCC
>CAZIAA010000163.1:0-4421 GCA_964537365.1 uncultured Sandaracinobacter sp. | reverse complement strand
GCCGTCGCCATCGAGATCAAAGCCCGGATTGTCGCTCCAGTAATTGCCGCGGCCATCGCTCGACCAGTCGAGCGACCGTGTTCCCACATATTTGACCTGGCCGCGGTTGCCGATAAAAGCATTGCCAGCCATTGTATTGCCTTCGGCGCCGGCGGTGAAGTGAATGCCGATTGCGCAGCCGGTGAAGGAATTGCCGACGAAGCGATTGTGGTTGGCGTTATAGAGAAAGACGCATTTTTCCGGGCCGATACGCTGATCGGTCGCAGCGGCGCCTGCATCCGTTTCGGCTGACGCGCCATGGCTGTTACCGGCCGTTCGTGCATTATTGCCGGTCCAGCGACTGACTGGTTGCGGCCGTCCGATGACGCGATTGCCGGAGATGACCGAGCGATTGGCCGCATTCAGCAGCAGGCCGCTGTCGCGATCACCATCGGAAAGATTATCCTCGACGCGCAGATCGTTGGAAAACATGATTGCGTAGCCGACATGATTATTGCGCGAGATATTGCCGGCAACCGTGCTGTTGTTCGTGTACATATAGTGGACGGCAAAACGCAGATCACGGAATACATTGTTGCGAAAGGCATTGTCACGACTGGAATTGGCGAAGATGCCGTCACGTCCCCAGCGGATGTGGTTGCCCTCGATCCGGGCGCCCGGCGCATTCCAGACTGAAACGCCATTGCCGAACTGATTGGTGCGCCCCTTGCGCAGACCGTCGATCCGGTTGTCGACGACCCGCGCATCAATAGCGCCATGCACCTGCACGCCATAGAGATTGCCGGACAGCTGATTGCCGATGACCTGTGCGCCCCGCGCTGCCTCGGTGAGAAAAACGCCAGCGTCCATGGCCTGCAGATCGCGGCCGGAGCCGACGACCCGCAGGCCGCGCAACGTTACGCCCGGCGCTTCGACTCGAATGACGCTGCCCTGACCACTGCCGGCAATGACAGTGCCGACATTGCCTTGCAGGACCAGCGGCTTGGCGATGACGACCGGGCCGTGATACCTGGCCGCTGCAAGCTGCAACACATCGCCGGACGATGCCGCGTCAATCACATCCTGCAGAACGGCATCGGCTGGAACCCTGACTTCGGCGGCATGCGCCGCCGCCGCCAGCGGCAATGCCAGAGCCAGCATCAGCGTCCGACACGGGTTACACATGAGTCATCAGGCCTGCACCAGCATCCGCCCCTTCATCTCCATGTGCATGGCGTGGCAGAACCAGGAGCAATAGTACCAATAAACGCCAGCCTTGGCAGCCGTGAAGGTGACCGAGGCGGTCGCTTGCGGAGCGACTTCCATGTTGATGCCATAGTTGATGATGGCAAAACCGTGGGTCAGATCCTCGACTTCGTCGATATTGGTGACATAGACAGTGACCTCCTCACCCCGCTTTACAGTGAAGTCGGTCAGGCCGAATGCTGGCGCTGCCGAGGTCATATAGACGCGCACCTTGTTGCCATCCCGGATGACCTTGTTGTCGGACATCAGGTCGATGCCGTCGGCCTTTGCTTGCGCGACGGCGTCGGCGAACATCGAATCGTTGCGATCCCAGATATGAACCGGGTTGATGATCGAACGATGGACGATGGTGGCGTCATGCGGCTCAGCGAAGCTCGGGCCGTCATGGACGAGAACCATCTCGTCGCCGGAAATGTCGATCAGCTGGTCGTTCTCAGGCTTCAGCGGCCCCACGTTCAGATAGCGATCCTTGGAGAATTTATTCAGAGATATAAGCCATTTGCCATCCGCATCCTTGGTCTGTCCCATGGATGTGTGATTGTGGCCGGGCTGATAGTGCACATCGATCTTCTGGCGGATCGGATCGACTTTCTCGCCCTGATAGGCGCGTTTGGCGTCCTCGATGTTCCACTTCGCCAGCTGGCTGTCGATGAACAGCGTGGTATAGGCGTTGCCCCGGCCGTCAAAAGCGGTGTGCAACGGCCCGAGGCCGAGTTCCGGCTCGGCGACGACCGTGTCGCGCGGCTGGATCCGGTCGGCGAAGAGATCATCGAACTTGCGCACGTCGAATACTGTGACGGTCGGCGAGAGTTTGCCGTTCGCCACCACATGGATGCCATCGGGTGCCGTGTTCATGCCATGCGGGCTATTGGCGACCGGCACGTAGCGCGTATAAGGCGAGCCATGGCGGCCGTCGAGCACGGGAACTCCGCCCATGCGTTGGAAATTGCCGCTGGCGACTGCTTCCTCGATGCGCTTCAGATCAAAGATGACGATCCAGTCCTCTTCCTTCGACATCATTTCCTGGACCGTGACACCCTCTTCGGAATTGTAGCAGGTCGCGAAGGCATATTTACCCTGATAGTCGGCGTCGACATTATCCAGGTTGCCATCGACCATTACCTGCCAGGCGACTTCCATGGTCTCGCCATCGACGGCGGTAAAAATCGCCCGATATTGCGTCGGATCATCGAGGTTGCGGCCATCATTGGGGATCGGCACGCGGTCCTCGCCATTGCAGAACACATAGCCGGTTTTCGGATATTTCTGCACCCGCAGCCCGTGCACGGTGTGCTGGTTCGGCAACTGGATGATCCGGTCGCACTTCATCACGTCGAGACGAATGCGGCAGACACGGGTGTTCGCCTTGTCATTGGCGAACAGATAGCGGCCATCATAGGTGCCTTCGGTGAACGACAGATGCGGGTGATGCAGGTCGCCATTCTGGTAGGTGCCGCCCATGTGGGCAACGAGTGGCCGGTTTTCCGGCAGTACGCCGTCGCGCAGGATCTTCAGGCTCTCGTTGGTGCGGCCCCAGCCAGTGGCGCTGTCGTGGTTGAAGACGGGAATCCGCATGAGCTCGCGCATCGACGGCAGGCCGACGATACGGACCTCGCCAGTCTGGCCGCTGGAAAAGAAGACATAATATTCATCCAGCTCGCCCGGTGCCACCGCCGCGGACTGTGCGCTCTTATGGCCTGTCGCGCCGCCCCGGCCGAGCTGCGTGCCAGCGCCGACGCCGATGGCGCCGGCCGCTGCTGCAATTGCAGTGGTGCCCAGGATCTGGCGGCGGCTGATGCCGGATGCGGGTGGTTTCGGATCTTCTGACATGGTGGTTCTCCCTGATCGTTAATCAATGGGTGGCGGTGGCGAAGCGGGTTGGGCGCGCGCCGCGGCAAGCCTTGCGTTGCGGCGGGCAATCTCGGGCGGCAGCACGGTCTTGGTGGACAAGGCATCGCGACGTTCCCGCTTCAGCCGCAGCTGGATCATGTGCGGGCAGCGGTGATCATCGTGATAGAGTTCCTGGCAATGCATGCAGTAAATGCATTCATTGACATTGATATTGCCTTCCGGGTGGATGGCCTGGACCGGGCATTCGCGCGCGCAGCGGTGGCAGGGTGAGCCGCATTCGGGGTAGCGCTTCAGCCATTCGAACATGCGGATGCGGCCGGGAATGGCCAGCGCCGCGCCGAGCGGACAGAGATAGCGGCAGTAGAAGCGTTCAATGAACAGGCCCGCCAGCAACAACACTATGGCAAAGAGGACGAAAGGCCAGGCGCGCATGAACTTCAGGATGATGGCGGTCTTGAAAGGCTCGATCTCGGCGAATTTCTCGGCCATCGGCAAGGAATAGAGCGAGAGTCCGAACAGGCCGATGAAGAGGACGTATTTGATCGGCCACAACCGCTCGTTAAGACCGAATGGCAGAGTAATCTGCGGCACCTTCAGCCATTGCGCGACATTGTTGGTCAGCTCCTGCAAGGCGCCAAACGGGCAGAGCCAGCCGCAGAACGGCCCCCGACCCCAGAACAACAGGCCGATCGCAACAGCGCCCCACAGAATGAAGATCAGTGGCGCCGAAAGGAAGAACTGCCAGTGGAAATCGTGGATGAGGGCATTGGCGAAGGTCAGCACGTTCACCACTGACAATTGCGCATTGGCGTACCAGCCAAGCCAGACGAGAGTGAACAGCAGGAAGCCGCGGCGCACCCAGGCAAAGACTCTTGGCCGCTTCACCAGAGTGTTCTGGAAAAAGAAGATGCCGGTCAGCAGCAGCAGGGCGGCGACCGTAACGCCGATATCGACGCGGCTCATGCCCCAGATGCGCAACCACAGCGCATCATCGGCATCGATGGCACCGTCAACGACCGCCGAGGACGAGGTTGCGCGCTGGCTGCCGGCAAGCAGATATCGTTCCGGAAGCAGATAATTGAGAGTGAAGGGCAGGGTTGCCTTGTCGCGGGAGCCGAAGCCGCGCTGCACCAGCAGACGCAGCTCGAAGGCCTGCGCCACATCGAGCTGAAAATCCGCGGGGATACGGAATATCGCAATTTCGCGCAGATGCGGCGCGCCTTTGGCGGCAAGATCGCCAATGCGTGTGTGGTCGCGGTCCCGGAAGCGTATCCCTTCCCCGTCCTGGATAAGCTCGATGCGGTCGAATATGCCACCGCGCACAT
>CAZIAA010000162.1:0-4439 GCA_964537365.1 uncultured Sandaracinobacter sp. | reverse complement strand
CAGTCTGCATGCCAGGCGCAAGGCCGGGGTTCCGGGGTGAGAGTTCCAGGGGCCAGGGTTCCGCAACCCCCGGCCAAGTCTGCACCAAAGCACGCAGTTGCCGGTTGCGCCAATGTTGAGGCTTGATCGCAGCCGCCATCAACGCAATAGCAATTGGCGGACTCGCGATCTGACAGCAGGTCGCTGCAATGCGCCACAGGCTCTGCAACCGCGATCCGCGCCGCGTGCCGGATCGCCCTGGGCAGGTCCGTGTCCGCGCCTCGGGAGGAAACAGAATGAATTTTGACTTATCCGACGATGCCAAGACTCTGCGCGAAGCCGCGCGAAAATTTCTCGATGCCAAAGCCGGCCCTGCCGTCGCCCGCAAGGTCATGGATGCCGGCAGCAGCCATGATGCCGACCTCTGGGCGGAAGTGGTGGAGCAGGGCTGGCCGGCCGTGCGCGTGCCCGCAGAACAGGGCGGCCTCGGGCTTGGCGCCGAAGAAGCCTGCGTGCTCGCCGAGGAAGCCGGCCGCAGCCTCGCGCCGGTACCGCTGATGTCGACGCTCGCTGCCATCGAAGCACTGCTGATCGCCGGCACCCCGGCACAGAAAGACAAATGGCTGCCGGCGCTGGCGTCGGGCGAACGAGTCGGCTGCATCGCCTGGGCGGAAGACAGCAAGACGCTGCTGCAACAGCCGGATACGAAATTGGCGGATGGCCGCATCACCGGCACCAAGACGCCGGTGATCGACGGCCGCGCCGCCAGTCTCGCCATCGTGACGGTTGCCAGCAGCGCCGGGCCGGCCATGGCCATTGTGGCGCTGGACGATGTCGCCCGCCATGATGTGGCAACGCTCGATCTGGTGCGGCCATCGGCGACATTCGAATTTGCCGGCAACGCCGCCGAAGCGCTGGGCACGGCCGCCGACTGGGTGAAGCTCAGCCAGCGACTCGCCGTGCTGACCGCCTGGGAAGCCATTGGCACCGCCGAAGCCGCGCGCGACATGACCGTTGCCTATGCCAATGAGCGTGTCGCCTTCGGGCTGCGCATCGGCCGTTATCAGGGCGTCAAGCACAAGCTGGCCGACATGTACATTCAGGCTGAACTGGCGCGCGCGCATGCGCTTTACGGCTGCTGGGCCTGGGCCGCGGATTCGGACGAACTGGAACAGGCAGCATCGGCGGCGCGCGTGGCCGCGCTCGATGCGGTGCGAATCGCTGGCGAGGAAGGCCTGCATCTGCATGGCGGCATCGGCTTCACCTGGGAACAGGACAGCCAGTTCTATTACCGCCGCAACCGTCTGCTGGCAGCCTGTATCGGCAGCCGCAACCACTGGTCGGAACGGCTGGTGCGCACGCTGGAACAGCGCAACGCCCAGGCCGCCTGAGGGAGACATCATCATGGATTTCAACGATACACCCGCCGAAGCCGAATATCGCGCCAAGGCGCGCGCCTGGCTCGAGGAAGCTGCCGCCGAATATCGCAACCCGCCGGCAAGACCCTGGAACACACAGGAATTCCTGCAGCTGTCGAAAGACTGGCAGCTGCAGAAATATCAGGCCGGCTATGCCGGAATCACCTGGCCCAAGGCCGCCGGTGGTCAGGGGCTGACGCCGATGCATTCGATCATCTTCGGGCAGGAGGAAGGCCGTTTTCATGCCCCGGTCGGGCTTTACGCCATCGGCCTTGGCATGTGCGTGCCAACGGTGTTCCAGCATGGCTCCAAAGCCATCACCGAGCGCTATGTGGCAAAAGCGCTGCGCGGCGAAGAAGTCTGGTGCCAGCTGTTTTCGGAGCCGGTCGCAGGTTCCGATCTGGCCTCCATCCGCACCCGCGCCGTGCGCGATGGCGATGACTGGATCATCAACGGCCAGAAGGTGTGGACCACCAACGCGCATCTGTCGGATTTCGGAATCATCATCACCCGCACCGATTTCGACGCCCCCAAGCACAAGGGGCTGACCATGTTCATCGTCGACATGCATGCCCCCGGAGTCGAAGCCAAACCAATCAAGCAGATGTCCGGCGCCAGCGGCTTCAACGAAGTCTTCTTTACCGATGTCCGCATCAAGGACAGCCACCGGCTGGGCGATGTCGGCAATGGCTGGGCGGTCTCCTTGACGACGCTGATGCGCGAAAGGCTGGCGGTTGGCGGCAAGCCCAGCAATACCCCCGGCTATCACACCCTGCTGGAACTGGCGCGCCACATCGAAACCGCCGACGGCCCGGCCATCAACCGCGCCGATGTGCGCAACCGAATCGCCCAGACCTGGATCAACGACCGCGGCGTCACACTGACCCAGATGCGGGCGCAATCGGCGCTGTCGAAAGGCGAAGCGCCGGGGCCGGAGCAGTCGATTTCCAAGGTACTGGTGGCGAAGACCATGCAGGACATGACTGCTTTTGCGCTCGACCTCGCCGAAGGCAGCGGTTTTGCCGCACCGCCCGGTTCCGATCTGGAAGTGCTGCAGGGCAGCTATCTGAGCGCGGCCGGGCTGCGCATTGCCGGCGGCACCGACGAAATCCTACGCAACATCATTGCCGAACGCGTGCTGGGCCTGCCGGGGGATCTGCGCCCGGACAAGAACACGCCGTTCAGCGAAATCGAGCCGCTATAAGGCCGCGGACCCGGCTGCGCCTGCAATCGCGCGGCGCAACCGCGGTCGGGCAAGGCATTGAAAAGCCGCCATTGCGCGGCCGACCGGGCTGCGTCTATGGGCCATGGCCATCGCCATGATTCGCACATTATTCCTTGATCGCTTCCTGCTGCTGCTGGTCGGCATGGTGGTGCTGGCCAGCGTGCTGCCGGCGCGTGGCGCGGCGGCGGTCTGGGTCGAATATTCCGCCGATGCGGCAATCGTGCTGCTGTTCTTCCTGCATGGCGCGCGCCTGCCGCGCGCGGCGGTGCGCGACGGCGCGCTGAAATGGAAACTGCATCTGACGACATTGGCCAGCACCTATGCGCTGTTCCCGGCGATCGGCCTGCTGCTGGCGCATTCCGGCCTCGTCAACCCGACTCTCGCCACTGGCATATTGTTCCTGACGCTGGTGCCATCGACGGTGCAATCCTCCATCGCCTTCACCTCGATTGCCGGCGGTGATGTCGCAGCCGCCGTCGTCGCTTCGGCCTTTTCCAATGTCTCCGGGCTTTTGCTGACACCATTGCTGGTGGCGTTCCTGCTCATTGGCGGCAGCGGCGGCGGCGTGCCCGGGAGCGCTGTTCTCGCCATCGTCGGGCAATTGCTGCTGCCCTTTGTCATCGGCCATCTGCTGCATGATCGAATCGGCGGCTTTCTGCGCCGCCACCCGAAACTCACCCGCATCGTCGATCAGGGCTCCATCCTGCTGATCGTCTATTCCGCCTTCAGCCATGCCGTCGTGACGCACATCTGGCGGCAGGTCTCCCTCCCTGACCTCGGGCTTTTGTTTTTGCTGTCCTTGCTCATTCTCGGGATCGTGCTCAGCATCACCTGGTATGTCGGAAAACTGCTCGGTTTTCCCTTGCGCGACCGAATCGTGCTGCTGTTCTGCGGCTCCAAGAAAAGCCTGGCCTCCGGGGTGCCGATGGCGGGGGTGCTGTTCGCGCCAGCCATGGTCGGGATTGCCATCCTGCCGCTGATGCTGTTCCACCAGATCCAGTTGATGGCCTGCGCCGTCATTGCCCGCCATCTGGCCGAAAAATACCCGCAGCCCGATCAGGACGCCGGCTGAGGCTGCAATCAGGCGCCGGCAAGCCGGGCCACGGCATCGGCGACCGCGGCCAGATTATCCTGCACCGACACCACGCCCAGCACTTCGGCCCGGCGCTGCCTGTGTGCGCGTGCATAGGCCGGATCGTAATGCGCCTCGATCAATTCCCGCACCAGCGGCGCGACCGTGCCGCTGCGCGCCCAATCCGCCCAGCGCTCCCGGCTGGCCTTGCTGTGGTGTGACGGCAGCCGGGCAATGGCATCGATCAATGCCGGCGGATCGGCGGCAATTCCGCCATAATGGGCAATGATGTGGCGGCAGCGCCAATCCAGCCCGGCCTGCAATTCGATGCGCGGCGCCGCCAGCATCGCCGCCCACAGCGCCGGCGGTAAAGTGATATCGCCGATACGGCTGGATTCAGCTTCGGCAAACAGCGGCCGGTTGGCATCCAGCCGATGCAGCAGATCGAACAGCCGGCTTTCAAACAGCTTCTGTGGCGGCTGGCGGCCAGGCATGGCGCCGAACAGCGAGCCGCGATGCCGCGCCAATTCCTCCAGATCGAGCACCTGTTGCCCCTGCGCCTGCAACTGCTGCAGAATGGCGGTCTTGCCCGAGCCAGTCGCGCCATCCAAAAGCACCAGCCGCTGCGCCACAGGTGCATCACTGTAAAGTGCGGCCACCACCTGCCGGCGCCAGCTGCGATAGCCGCCCCGCAGCACCGTCGTCTGCCAGCCGATGCGGTCAAAAACCGTGGCCATGGCACCGG
>CAZIAA010000161.1:0-4443 GCA_964537365.1 uncultured Sandaracinobacter sp. | reverse complement strand
CGCGCCATGGAAGCCGAACGCGGGACTTTCGGTCGCTATGTGGCGCGGCATCTGGCCGGGCGGCAGGGTGAGCTGGTGCAGGCGCGCATCACTGGCGTGCAGCCGTTCGGCTTTTTCGCCACACTGGTGGATTTTGCCGGCGATGGCCTGGTGCCGGTCAGTGCGCTGGGCGATGAACGTTTCCATTTCGATGAAAAGGCGCATGCGCTGGAAGGGGTCGAAAGCGGCACGCGTTACCAGCAGGGGCAGTTGCTCGATCTGGTGGTCGCAGAGGCCGATGTGGTGACGGGCGGCCTGCTGCTGGCGCTGCCGGGTCGTGCGCCACCGGACAATGGCAGCCGCGCAAACGGTCGTGGTGGCAATGGCCGACGGGCGGGGCGTCCTCCGGGTCGATCGGGGGCGGGCGGGCGTCGTTCGCTCGGCCGGCGCCCGGGCCGGCGGCGCTGATGGCTTGACCTTTGTGGCGATTCTGCCTTAGGGGCGCGACACTTCCACCCGGGTGCATTTCCGCGATCCCGGGCGGCCCAGAGTTGATTTGAGGATAGAGATGGCGAAGGCGGCAACGGTCAAGATCAAGCTGGTGAGCTCGGCGGATACCGGCTTTTATTATGTGACCAAGAAGAATCCACGCACCCTGACGGAAAAGCTCAGCTTCCGCAAATATGATCCGGTGGTGCGCAAGCATGTGGAATTCAAGGAAGCCAAGATCAAATAAGGCGGCTTCTGCCCGCACAGCGCTTTTGCGCCCGTCGACGGCCCCGGCCGGGGGAAGGCATGTCCGGTCCCCGGCATTCCCGCCGCAGCCTTTTCCTGTTTCACATTTGTCGCAATCCTGCGCTAAGTCTTGTGACATGGAATCGGCACTTGCGCTTCAGGCGCTTGCAATCATCATTGGCGACGACGGTTTGCGGCAACGCTTTCTGGCATTGACCGGCTATGACGGCGCGACCATCCGCGCCCAGGCGGCCAGCACTGCCATGGCGGAGGCTGTCGCGGCCTTTCTGTCGGGGCATGAACCCGATTTGCTGCAGGTGGCGGGCCGGCTGGGCGTTGCCCCGAACATGCTGGTGGAGAATCCGTCATGAAACCTCTGTTGCTGGTCGATTGCGACAATGTGCTGCTGGAATTCGTCCGGCCGCTGCAATCCTGGCTGCTGGACCGGCACAACATTGATTTTCGCATCGAAAGCTATGCACTGCTGTCCAATATGCGCCACCGCGGCGATGGCCGCACAGTCAGCAAAGCGGAATTTCCAGCGCTGCTGGAAGGCTTTTTTGCCGATGGCCAGCCATTGCAGCAAGCGCTGCCGGGCGCGGTCGAAGCATTGCAGCAACTGGCGCGCGACATGGATGTGATCGTCCTCACCAATATCCCGGAACAATGGCGCCACCTCAGGCTGCAACATTTGCGCGGCCTGGGTATTGATGCGCCGGTGGTTGCCAATGCCGGCCCCAAGGGGCCGATGGTGAAGGAACTGGCTGGTGACCGGCCAACGGTTTTTGTCGATGATCTGCCACCGCAACTCGAAAGCGCCGCCGACCATGCGCCTGCGGTCGGACGCCTGCACATGGTGGGGGAAGATCCGTTGCGCAACCTCGTGCCGACGGCGACCGCCGCGCATACGCGCATTGACATCTGGCCGGATGCAGAGCTTTGGATCCGGCAATGGCTGACACGGGAAATATAGAGGAATATCATGGGTATGACCGAGCGACTTGCGAAACTCGGACTTGAACTGCCGGCGGCGGCAGCGCCTGTCGCATCCTATGTGGCGACGGTCGAAGCCGACAATATGCTCTATATCTCCGGCCAGGTCAGCATCGACGCGAATGGTCAGCTGATTCGCGGGCGTCTGGGTGCTGATCTCGATGTGGCGCAGGGGCAGGCCGCGGCGCAGCGTTGCGCGCTGATGATCATGGCACAGATGAATGAAGCGCTGGGCGGCAGTTTCGGCCGGGTCGAGCGTATCGTGCGGCTGACCGTCTTTGTGCAGTCGGCGGAGGATTTCACCGATCAGCCCAAGGTTGCGAACGGGGCATCCGATCTGTTCGTTCAGGTGTTTGGCGATGCCGGCCGGCACACGCGTTCGGCCGTCGGCGTGCAGGCATTGCCGCTGGGGGTTGCGGTGGAAATCGACGCTATCGTGCAGTTGCGCTGAAGGGCAGCGGATTGGCGCCGGTCAGTGTCCGTCTGCTGGATGCGGCCCGGGATGTGCCGGCCGCTGAATGGGACTGCCGGGCGGGCGCCGGCAATCCTTTTGCCCGCCACGCTTTTGTTACCGCCCTCGAGGACAGCGGCTCTGCTGTTGCGGAAACCGGCTGGCGGCCGCTGCATATCGTCGCCGAAGACAACGCCGGGGGTATTTGCGGCATATTGCCCGGCTATCTGAAGGCGCACAGCCAGGGCGAATATGTGTTCGACCATGGCTGGGCGAATGCCTGGGTCCGCGCTGGCCAGCGCTATTATCCGAAGCTGCAGCACGCGACACCATTCACGCCGGCGCTGGCGCCAAAGCTTTTGGCCGCGGATGCGGAAACCCGGCGCGTGCTGGTGGCGGCCAGCGAAAGCATCACTCGGGAAAATGGCCTGTCGAGCGCGCATGCGACTTTCCTGTCGGATGCGGATGCCGCGGATTTCGCTGGTTCTGGCTGGCTCGAGCGCAATGACATTCAGTATCACTGGACCAATACCGGCGGCTGGCGTGATTTCGACGAGTTCCTGGGCAGCCTCTCCAGCCGCAAGCGCAAGAATCTGCGCAAGGAACGCCGCGCCGCACTGGCGGCGGTGGATGACGTGTTGTGGTTGACGGGCGCCGACCTGAGTGAAGCCCATTGGGACGATTTCTGGGAATTCTATCAGGACACCGGCGCGCGCAAATGGGGGCACCCTTATCTGACACGGGAATTCTTCAGCCTCATTGGCGAGCGGATGCCCGAGCGGGTCATTCTGGTGATGGCCCGCCGTGGTGGCCGCACAATTGCCGGGGCGCTCAATTTTCTCGGCGCGGATTGCCTTTATGGCCGGCAATGGGGCTGTGTCGATCATGTGCCCTTTCTGCACTTTGAACTATGCTACCATCAGGCCATTGATATCGCCTGTGCCTATGGTCTGGCGCGGGTGGAAGCAGGGGCGCAGGGGCCGCACAAGCTGGCGCGCGGCTATCAGCCGGTGCTGACCCGCTCGATGCACTATATCGCCGATCCGGAGTTTCGCCGCGCGGTGGCGGATTATCTCCGCCGGGAGCGCCCGGCGATTGGCGCCGAAGCCCGGGCCGAAGCCGGCGCCCTGCCGTTTCGCGCCGATCCCTCAGAGCATGGCCATGGCTGAGGATGGTGGCCTGTCGCCAGCCGCGCCTGCTGTCTTTGTGCCGGGTGCCATCAGCTGGACGGAATATGAAACGGAAAAACACCGGATTCCGGGTGCATGAACGGACCAGGCAAAAGGAGGGAATGATACCGATCTGGACTCGAACAGCTGTTCCGGCTGTGGCTCTGATGGCAATGCTGGCCGGATGTGCGACGGCCTTGCCGCCAGTGACGCCGATAACAGCGCCGCCAACGACCGTCGCCGAAGTCGGCGAGATTCTTCGCCCCGGATCGGGTATCCCCAACGGCTATCTGCCGCCAGCCAGTCTGCCCGACAGTCTGGCGCTGTTGCCGCCGCCACCAATGGCCGGAAGCATTGCCCAGCAGGCGGATGCCGCTGCCGTCGATGCAGCGGCGGCGGCGCCCGCCGATCGTCATGCTCTGGCTGCGGCGGATGCCGATCTCGCCTGGCTGCAGCTTGCCGCGCCATTTTCCGCCATCCTCGGTGTCGATCTGGCCGGGCCGGATATGCCGCACACGGCCATGTTGCTGCGCCGCGCCGGGGCGGATGCTGTCATGTCCACCTATCGCGCCAAGAATCACTATATACGCGAACGGCCTTTCATCCTGCGCAATACGGCCACCTGTCGCCCCGAAGGCGACGAGATGTTGCGGCAGGATGGCTCCTACCCCAGCGGCCATGCGGCGCTGGGCTGGATGATGGCGCTGGTGGCGACGAAACTGGTGCCCGACAATGCGGATGCGCTTTTGCAGCGAGGCTATGAGTTCGGCCGCAGCCGGACGGTCTGTCTGGCGCATTGGCAAAGCGATGTCGAAGCCGGGCGACTGATGGCGTCGGCGACTTTTGCCCGGCTGCAGTCGGATCCAGTGTTTCAGGCGCAGCTGAATCTCGCAAAAGCGGAAATCGCGCGACAGCGCAACAGCACGCGGACGCCGCAGTAACGCGGCACAATCAAGACCGGGGCATTTATGGTCGGGGCAGGGCGCGCTGCAGGATGGCGGCGGTGTCGATGCCGGCGTCATAAGCGCCATAAGCCAGGCCATGCCGTTGCAGGCGCAAGGCGCAGAAGCTTTCGGCCAGCGGATTTTCCCAATGCAGCAGCACGGCCGCCTGCGC
>CAZIAA010000160.1:0-4444 GCA_964537365.1 uncultured Sandaracinobacter sp. | reverse complement strand
TGGGGGCCGCGCGCTTTGCCGAAATGGCTTCGCCCGTGACGCTAGGGCAAGCCGCTATCAGCGTCGTGCTGGGGACAAACGCGCCGCAGCAATCGGCCAACCCGTTTGCCGCCATTCACGCCGCTGTTGCGGACGCCACCACCACAGCGCCGGCGCAAGCTGTCGGAAAAATGCTGGCTGGTTTCACCATCAATGCCGCCGCCGCGACGGGGGCCGACAAATGGCTCGGGCGGCTGGCACCCGGCTATTGGGCGGATTTCATCCTGCTCGATCGGGATCCGTTCGCAATCCCGCCGGATCAATTGCAGGACGTGCAGGTGGAGGAAAGCTGGCTGGCTGGACAGCGGATTTTCCAGCGCCAGCCGCAGCGAAGCGAAGCTGCATCCGAAATGGAGAATTAGCCGACAGTCACCCGCGCGTCCCGCTCGATGACGAAGCGCTGCAATCCAGGCTGCAGGTCGGGCAGGGCGCTGGCGATCGCCTCAGCGGTCGCGGCCGGCGTTTTCAGAGTCTGCGGGTCCTCGCCGGGATAAGCGCTGGCGCGCATGGCGGTGCGGGTGCGGCCGGGATCGACGACAGCCACCCTGATACCCATGGCGCTGGTTTCCGCGGCATAGACGGCAACCATATTTTCCAGCGCCGCCTTGCTGGCGGAATAGGCCCCCCAATAAGGCCGCGGCTGGGTGCCAACCGAGGAAGTCAGGGCAATGACCGTGCCTTGCGTCTGACGCAGCATGGCATCGAAATTGCGCAACAGCCGCCATTGCGCAACCAGATTGAGCTGAATGACGGCTTCGAATTCGGCCGGTTCGGCATGCGCCAGCGGCGACAGGCTGCCCAGCATGGCTGCATTCAGCACCAACAGATCGAGCCTGCCCCAGCGTTCGGCGACGATTCCGGCCAGCGCATCGATTGCACCCGCCTCGCGCAGATCGAGCGGGACGATGCTGGCGCTGCCGCCAGCGGCATGGATGCGGTCTTCGATTTCAACCAGCCCGGCTTCGGTGCGCGCCACCAGCAACACATGCCAGCCCTGTCCAGCCAGATGCGCCGCCAGTTCCGCGCCAATGCCCCGGCTGGCGCCCGTCACCAGCGCCAGCGGCTTTGCCGCCGTCATGCAACACCCTTGGAAATGAGGCGCAGCTGCGGCGTCGTGTCCTGATCTTCCTGATCGGTCAGCCGGGTCGGATAATCCCCGGTGAAACAGGCGTCACAGAATTGCGGCGCGGCCATATTGCGGGATTTTTCCCCCATGGCGCGATAGAGGCCATCCAGGGAAATAAACGCCAGACTGTCACAGTCGATGTATTCGCGCATGGCATCGACCGGCATGCGCGCCGCCAGCAGTTTGGCCCGCGCCGGGGTGTCGACCCCGTAAAAACAGCTGTGCGTGGTCGGCGGGCTGGCGATGCGCATATGCACTTCGCGGGCACCGGCATCGCGCAGCATGGACACGATCTTGACCGAAGTGGTGCCACGCACGACGGAATCGTCCACCAGCACCACACGCTTGCCGGCAATGAGGGCACGATTGGCATTGTGCTTCAGCTTGACGCCCAGGTGGCGGATCTGGTCGCCGGGCTGGATGAAGGTGCGGCCGACATAATGCGAGCGAATGATCCCCAGTTCAAAGGGAATTCCGGCCGCCTGGGCATAGCCGATCGCGGCCGGCGTTCCGGAATCGGGCACCGGCACCACCATATCGGCTTCAACGGGTGCCTCGCGCGCCAGTTCGGCGCCGATATTCTTGCGCGCCTGATAGACGGAAATGCCGTTGGACTGGCTGTCCGGGCGGGAAAAATAGACTTGTTCGAAAATGCAGAAACGGGAGCGCTTCGGGGCAAAGGGTTTCAGCGATTTCAGCCCGCTATCGTCGATCACGACCATTTCGCCCGGCTCGACCGAGCGCACAAAGCGCGCGCCGACGATATCGAGCGCGACGGTTTCCGACGCCAGTATCCAGGATTCGCCGATCCGCCCCAGCACCAGCGGCCGGATTCCCAGCGGATCGCGACAGCCGATCATGCCTTCGGCCGTCAGTGTCACCAGCGACCAGGCACCCTCCAGCTGTTTCAGGGCGTCGATGTAGCGATCGAGCAGTTTACGAAAGCTGGAGGTAGCGACCAGGTGAATGATGACTTCGGTGTCGGATGTGGACTGAAAGATGGAACCGCGGCGAATCAGTTCGGACCGTAAGGCCATGGCATTGGTGATGTTGCCATTATGGGCGATGGCAAAGCCGCCGAACGACATATCGGCAAACAATGGCTGAACATTGCGCAGGGCCGATGCCTCACCGGCGGTCGAATAGCGGTTGTGGCCGATGGCGGCGGACCCGGCCAGTGCTTCGATCACTTCATTGCTGTCGAAATTGCCGGCGACATGGCCCATGGCGCGGTGGGCATGAAAAACACCCTGATCGAGGCTGACGATGCCGGCGGCCTCCTGGCCACGATGCTGCAGCGCATGCAGTCCCAGCGCCGCCATGGCCGACGCCTGTTCCACATTCCACACGCCAAAAACGCCGCATTCCTCGCGCAGATGGTCGTCATCAAAGGGATTGGTGCCTGCAAAATCATCATCCGGAGAATTGCCATCCACAGATTCGGCCGAAACCGGTTGATTGCCAGGCAAAGCTGCGACCATTTGAGAAATCCCGTCCATCGAAATGTCAGTCCGCTGAACATGCACATAGTGTGTCGAATCGGGTTTGTCGCTAGCCGATCTCCGATTTTCACGGCATAAGCCCTATGCATGTACGAAGCGTTCCAGCCAAAATTCGATTCCACCGGCCTGTTGACGGCGGTCGTCACCCATGCCGAAACCAGTGAAGTGCTGATGGTGGCGCATATGAACGCGGAGGCAATCCGGTTGACGCAAAGCAGCGGCCGGGCGCATTTCTGGTCGCGTAGCCGACAGAGCCTGTGGCTGAAAGGCGAGACGTCCGGCAATTTCCTGCATGTCCGCGAAATCCTCGTGGACTGCGATCAGGATTGTCTGGTGCTGAAGGCCATTCCCGATGGCCCGGCCTGCCACACCGGCGCGCGCAGCTGTTTTTTCCGTCGCCTCGAACACGATCAGCTGGCTCCTGTCGCGGACAGTCCGGATGTCGCATGAATTTGCAATCCTGCCACTGCATGGCGGCAGAATTTTACACAGGTTCACCCTATAGTCAGAAAAGCAGTGCTAGGGGCCAAAGCGAAAATTTTGACTAAATCTGGCGCAGCTTTTGGCGTATAGTAAACGGGCTGCAGGGAGCGGAAACGCTCCATCGTTTTGCGTGTCAGGGTCGGCCTTCGCTGTCTCGTCACTTCCGATTGCCCTCCAGCGGAAGTGACGAGCGGCAGGAGCCTCGCACTATCAAAGCGATGTTATGGCACGGACGGCAGGGACCAGTCTGTCGGCGCGCAGACCGGCGCCGGATTCGGTTTCTCCAGACCGGTTTCATGGCTTTGACCTCTGCACGGCATCGGCGCCGTGCCTCGGCCTGTCGCTGCGACTCGCTGCACTTCTCCATTCGCTATTGACGCCTGCCGCTGCCCGCCGGAACATGCCCCGGCGTACCCCAGCTGTCGTCCAAATACCGGGAGAAATCCAATGCCAGCAAGCTATCACGCGCCTGTCGTCGATACCCGCTTCATCCTGAAGCATATCGTCGATCTGCCCGGCTTGCAGGGACAAGCCGGCTTTGCCGAAATCTCGCCGGAAATTACCGGCGCCATTCTCGATGAAGCTGCGAAATTTGCCGAGGAAGTGTTGTTGCCGCTCAATCAGCCGGGTGACCGGCAGGGCTGCACCCGCCATGAGGATGGCAGCGTCACCACCCCGGATGGCTTTCCGCAAGCCTATCAGGCTTTTGTCGAAGCCGGCTGGGGAACGCTCTTGGCGCCGAGGGAATATGGCGGGCAGGAATTGCCGCATGTGCTGGGCGCCGTGGTTGATGAATATCTGTCCTCCGCGAACATGGCTTTTGCTATGTATCCCGGTCTCACCCAGGCTGCCGTTTCCGCCATTCTTGCCGTCGGCAGCGACGATCAGAAACAGACCTGGCTGCCCAACCTCGTCAGCGGGCGCTGGACCGGCACGATGAATCTGACGGAACCGCAATGCGGCACGGATCTCGGCCTCATCCGCACCCGCGCCGAGCCGGCCGAGGGCGGCAGCTGGAAGATCACTGGATCCAAAATGTTCATTTCGGCCGGCGAACATGATCTGTCGGAAAATATCGTGCATCTGGTGCTGGCGAAAACCCCCGACGCGCCGGACAATGTGAAGGGCCTGTCGCTGTTCATCGTTCCGAAACTGCTGCTGGATGGCGATGGCCGGCCGGGCGAGCATAACGCGCTGTCCTGTGGTTCGATCGAGGAAAAGATGGGCATCCACGCCAATGCCACCTGCGTCATGAATTATGATGGCGCGACAGGCTATCTGCTGGGGGCTGAAC
>CAZIAA010000159.1:0-4446 GCA_964537365.1 uncultured Sandaracinobacter sp. | reverse complement strand
CGCAATTCTGGCCTTCATCGATGCCGATTGCCGGGCCGCGCCAGGCTGGCTGCAAGCCGCAGTGCAGGCTGTCGAAAACCGGCCGCAACTGCCTGTCGGCGGCGATGTGCGCGTCGATTTTCGCAATCCCGAAGACATTCAGGGAATCGAAGGCTTTGAAGCCGTATTCTCGTTCCGGCAGAAGATGTATATTCGCCGCCGGCATTTTTCCGGTGCCGGCAATCTTGCCTGCAACAGAAACCTGTTTGTCAGCATCGGCGGATTTGCCGGCATAGAGAAATCCGAAGATGTGGATTGGGGCCATCGCGCAACGGCGGCCGGCCACCCGCCATATTATGTCAGCGCCATGCGCATCTTTCACCCGGCGCGCACCAGCTATGCCGCGCTGCAGCAGCGCTGGCGCCGCTTCATCGCCCATAAATGGAACGTCCACGATAAGAAACTGGCTGGCCGGATCAAATGGCAGATCCGGGCGTTTGCAGTGTTGGGATCCCCGGTGGCGCATGTGTTCCTGATATTATTCTCGCCCCGCATCCCTTCCCTGCGCGGCCGCTTGCGCGCCATTCCGGTCATGATTGCAATACGTTATGATCGATTTGTGGAAATGCAACGGGTGGCGCGCACCAATGATTCATCATCGGCACAAAAATGGAACCGCGCATGAGCGCCAGCCGCCCGGCCACACGCCGGGGTCCGCAGCCATGACCCGGCCCGCAGCTCTGGGCAGCGCTCTCACGCCCGAATCCGCGCCCGCGGCGCAGCTTGCTGTCGTCATGATCAACTGGAACCGCAGCAGTGACACCATCGAAGCGCTGGAATCGCTGCTGCGTTCGGATATCGCCATCCGCGTAATCGTGATCGACAATGCCTCCAGCGATGATTCGCTGGAGCGAATCCGTGCCTGGGCCAGCGGCGCCGAACCCTATCAACCGCCTGCCGGGCCGCTGGGCCGGCTGACTCGACCACCGCTCGCCAAACCGATCGCCTTCCAGGAGCTGACCGACGAGGAAGCTCTGACCACACGCCCCGGCGGCGAGCAGCTGACCCTGTTGAAATCCGCCGAAAATCGCGGCTTTGCCGGTGGCAACAACATTGCCATGCGCTATGCCATGAAGGACCCGGCCATTGCCTATTGCTGGTGCCTCAACAATGACACCGTGGTCGAACCCGCCGCGGCGCGGGCGCTCCTCACCCAGATGGATGCAACGCACAAGATCGGCATGTGCGGCACCCAGGTGCGCTATTACCACCGTCCCGGTGTCTGGCAGCAGCTGAACGGATCGCGTTTCAGCCTGCTGACCGGGCAGAGCAAGGGCATCGGTGGCAATCAGCCAGTCACACGTCCCTTCAATGCCCGCCAGATCGCCGAGGAAACCGATTTCGTCCTCGGCGCATCGCTCGCTGTCAGCCGCGCCTTTCTGGAAACCGTCGGCTATATGGAAGAAAGCTACTTCCTCTATTTCGAGGAAATGGACTGGTCGGTGCGCAATCGCGGCCGCTTCACCATGGCTTTTGCCCGTGGCGCCATCGTCTACCACAAGGAAGGCGGGTCGATCGGCTCGTCGGGGAAAAAAGGTGGCCGGACCGCGGCTTCGGAATATTATCTGCTGCGCAGCCGGCTGAAATTCTACCGGCGCAATTTCCCCTGGCTGCTGCCGCTGCAATATCCGCTGGCTCTGGTGCAGATCGGCAAAAGACTGTTGCGCCGGCAGCCGGCCAAGGCCTGGGCCATGACAAAAGCGCTGTTCGGACTGGCGCGAAACTGAAATATTACGGAGATAGGAATATCGAAGTCACCAATCCGGCGAATCGTCATAAGCCCAAGCCACGAAACCCAAAGGGGGGAAATCCAGTGAAGACACAATCCACGTTCATTGCTTCTGTATCCCGCACGGCAAAGCCGGTGCTGCTGGTGACCGTTGCCGCTGTCGCGCTCGCCGGCTGCAGCAAGCTCGGCATCGGCGGCAAGGAGAAATCCGCACCCACCGGGCAGGTCGTCGCCACTCTCGATGGGCAGGAAATCACCACCCAGGAAATCCGCGCCGAACTTCAGGGCACGCCGGTGCCGCCCGGCATGTCCCGCCAGGAAGCAGAGCGGCTGGCGCTCGGCAATCTCATCACCCGGCGCATGCTGGCGGATGAAGCCAGCACCCGCAAGCTCGACAAGACACCCGGGTTCGAATTGCAGAAGCGCCGCGCCGAGGAACAGCTGCGGGTGCAGGCGCTGGCCCGCGATATTGCCGCCAAAGCCGTCAAGCCGACGCGCGACGAAGCCGACAAGTTCATGCGCGATCACCCGGAAATGTTCCGCGACCGCAAGCTCTATCTTCTGGATCAGATCCAGTTCCTGCGGCCGGACAATATCGCTTCACTTGGTTTCGAAGATGCCGACACCATGGTGGAAGTGGAAGCCATTCTGAAGAGCAACAACATCCAGTTCCGGCGCCAGCCAGCGACACTGGACGCCGCCCGCGCCAATCCGGCCTTCATCACCGAAGTCACCAAGGTTCTCGCCAAGAACCCGCAGGAGCTGTTCATGTTCGCCAGCCGCGCCCAGGGTGCGCCGGCGCCAGTCGTGCTGGTAAATCAGGTCAAGGAAACCCGGGCGCAGCCATTCACCGGCGATGACGCACGCGAATTCGCCACCGATTATCTGCGCAACGAACGCATCCAGAACGCCCTGAAGGCGGAAGTCGACAAGGTGCAGTCAGCACAGGCAGAACGAGTCGCCTATCAGGAAGGCTGGGCGCCCGAAAACAAGGACGCGGACGCCAAATCCGAGGCAAAGCTTCCCGAAGCCAACCCGCAGTCGATCCAGCTTCCCGGTGGCGCCGAGGGGTTGAGCGCCGCGCATGATCCGGTGGTGGATGCCGATGAGGCCGAAACCGACAGCGATTGAGTACCCGGCGAAGGGCGCCAGTGCCTGTGGGCACTGGCGCCCTTCTGCATATTGTTCTGCATAGTGTTTGACCCTGAAAGGCTGACGAAATCGCAGTGAAGCGCCAGCTTGCAATCGGACTTTTGTGGCATAGCGACCGCAGCGGCAATCTCGGTGTCGGTGCGCTGACCATCGGCCATATGGCATTGGTACATCAGGCCGCGGAACTGGCCGGGGTGCAGCCGCTGTTCCATCTGTTCCAGCCCGCCGACCAGGGGCAAAGCTATGTTGGCGATGCGGATGCCGTGCGCCATTTCATCACTGGCCGTTATATGGCGTCTCCCGGTGGTTACTGGCGTGACCTTCGTGGCATCGACCTGATGCTGGACATCGGCGCCGGCGACAGCTTTGCCGATATCTACCCCGACAAGCGCTTCGCCTATATCATCGCCACCAAACAGCTCTGCCTGTGGCGCGGCATACCGCTGGTGCTGGCGCCGCAAACCATTGGCCCCTTCACCCGGCAGCCGCACCGGGCACTGGCGGCGCATATCATGCGCCGCGCCAGAGCCGTGTTCGCCCGCGACAGCCTCAGCTTCGACGCCATCCGCAGCATTGCCCCGAAGGCGCGGGCGCATCAGGCGATAGACGTGGCCTTTGCCCTGCCCTGGCAGCCCATCACGCGCCAGCCGGGGACGCGGGTCGGAATCAATGTCTCCGGGCTGCTCTATGCCGGCGGTTATGGCGGCCGCAATGATTATGGCATGACGGTGGATTATGCCGAATTCAACAGCCGGCTGATTGCCGAACTGCTGCAGCGCGGCGCAACCGTCGAGCTGATTGCGCATGTGACCAGCCCGGTCGCGCGCGACGACGATCTGACTGCAGCGCGCAGCCTGCATGCGCGCTTTCCGGAAACCGTGCTGGTGCCGGCCTTTCCTTCGCCCTCGGCTGCGAAATCGCATATTTCCGGGCTGGACTTCGTCGTTGCCGGGCGCATGCACGCGTCGATCGCGGCCTGGTCGGCCGGCGTTCCTGTGCTTCCGGTGTCCTACAGCCGCAAATTCGAAGGGCTCTATGGCACATTGAACTACCCCTGGCTCATTCCGGCGCAGGGGATGACGACCGATGACGCCATCGCCCGGGCGATTGCCGCTTTTGACGCACGCGACTCCATCCGCGCCGAAATCGCGCGCCTGCAACCCGCTGTCAGTGCCAAACTGCAGAGCTATGTCGATTATCTGGCCGGACTGCTGACGGAACTTGCACAATGACCGCGCCGATGTCCGTTACATATGGGGAAAATGGCTCTCCGAAATTCAATGAAACGGCATCATTCACAATTGTGGAAATTGCCAGAATGCGGGTGCAGCTTCGCTCTTTTCCGGGCACCGTCCGCCGTATCCTGAGCAGGCGTTATTGAGGACCATCCATGACCAAGCGCAAAGGCATCATCCTGGCCGGCGGATCGGGCACAAGGCTCTACCCGCTGACCAAGCCTGTCTCCAAGCAGCTGATGCCGATCTATGACAAGCCGATGATCTATTACCCGCTGTCGGTGCTGATGC
>CAZIAA010000158.1:0-4450 GCA_964537365.1 uncultured Sandaracinobacter sp. | reverse complement strand
GACGCTGGAAGAGCCGCCGCCGCATGTGAAATTCATTTTCGCCACCACCGAAGTGCAGAAGGTGCCGGCGACCATCCTCAGCCGCTGTCAGCGCTTCGATCTGAAGCGGGTGCCGGCCGATCTGTTGCAGGCGCATTTCCGTCAGGTCGTCGCCGCCGAAGGGGTGGCGGCCGATGATGATGCGCTGCAACTGATTGCCCGCGCCGCCGATGGCAGCGTGCGCGACGGCCTGTCCATCCTCGATCAGGCGATTGCACAGGCCGGCGATGGCGGCATTGTCGCGGCGCATGTGCGCGACATGCTGGGCCTTGCCGATCGCGGCCGGCTGGGCGGGTTGCTGGGCCATGTTCTGGACGCCGATGTGCCGGCGACCATTGCCGCCATGGACGCCGCCCACAGCGCCGGGGTCGAGCCGCAGGCGCTGCTGGCCGGGTTGCTCGATCTGGTGCATGCAACCACCCGGGCCAAGCTTTCCGGCGCGCCGGACGCCACATTGGGCGAAGCCGAGCAGGCAGCTATTGCCGGCCGGGCCGCAGAGCTGTCCTTTCCGGCACTGCACCGGCTGTGGCAATTGCTGTTGAAGGGCCATGCCGAAGTGGCGCAGGCCCCCGTGCCGCAGCAGGCGGCGGAAATGGCGGTGCTGCGCTGTGTGCACGCCGCCGGCCTGCCCGATCCCGGGCAATTGGCGGAATTGCTGCGCAATGCGCCACCCACAGGTGCTGGCCCTGATGCACCGGCGCCCGCGCCCGCGCCGCCGTCCCCGCCCCCCGCTGCAACAACGCAAATCGTGGCCGCAGAAGCATCGACGCAAGCCGCACCGCCGCCCGTCGATGTGGAACCGCCGTCCTCGGCGGCGATGGACGCGCTGCCGCGCGACGCCGCTGCTTTTGTCGCGCTGTTCGAATCGCGTGAAGCCCTGCTGGCGCTGCGCCTGCAGGATGATGTGGCGATCACCTTGCCGGCGCCGGCGACAGTGCATCTGGGGTTGCTGCGGGAATTGCCGGCAAGTTTTGCCAGTGACATCCGCCGCTGTTTGCGCGAATGGACCGGCATTGATTGGACTGTCGAAAGCGGCGCGCCGGCACCTGGCAGCCGCAGCCTGCGACAGATTGCCGAAGATGCAGCCGCCAAGGCCCATGCCAGAGCATTGGCCGACCCCCATGTGCAGGCGTTTCTAAGTGCCTTTCCGGGTAGTGAAGTGATTGAACCCAAAGCGCCGCCGCAGTCGGCGCCCTCCAGACTGAGGAGTGCAGTGCAATGAAAAGCATCGATGAAATTCTGAAAATGGCCAATGATGTGCAGGAAAAGATCAGCAAGGCCCAGGAAAGCCTCGACCAGATCGAAGTCGAAGGCGTGTCGGGTGGCGGCATGGTCAAGGTGCGGGCCTCGGCCAAGGGGCGGATCATTTCATTGGATATCGATCCGTCCTTGCTGAATATCGCCAGCAAGGAAATGATGGAGGATCTGGTGGTAGCGGCCTTGAATGCAGCGCGCAGCAACGCCGATCAGCGCGCGCACAGCGAAATGCAGAAAATGACCGCCGGCATGCCGCTGCCGCCGGGGTTCAAATTCTGAACCTTTATCCTGTCGCTATTTTCCAGTGAACGGGCCAGACCATGTCTGGCCCGTTTGTTCTGTGCGGCAGCGATCAGACCAGCCGGGCCAGGTTGACTTTCTCGCCGGTGGCAACCTCGATCTTGCGGCCGATCGCCGGCACGTCGATCAGGGCGCCGGGATTATCCTGCATCTGGGCAATGAAGCGGGTGTCATCGGCCAGACGGCCAACGATGATTGCAAAGGCCGGCTTGCCCTTGTTGTGGACGACATTGAAGGTCTCGATCGTGCCGGCGCCGGCGGGTGTTTCGGTGAAGGCGGGACTGGGCATCGCATCCACTTCGGCCTGATAATCATCCGGATTGCTGCGTTCGAAATGGCGCGGCGTGGTGCTCCACACGCCAAAGCTGTGCTTGGTGATATAGCCGCCATTGGCAAACACCAGCCCGGGCTTGCCGGGGTTGGCGCGGCAATGCGCGGCCACTTCGGCAATGCCGTGCATGGAATAATTATTGCCGGGGCCGCCAAAATACGGCAGCCCGCCCGTCAGGGTCAGCCCGCGCGGATCGTCATGGGCAAGGCCGATGGCATCAGCCGCGATCTGAACGGCGCTGGAAAAACAGCTGTAGAGGTCCATGTGGTGAAGCCCGGCGACGGTGACGCCCGCCTGTTGCAACGCATGCGCAGCACCCACCCGGATGGCTGGCGACGACCAGTAATTCACCCGTTCGGAAATCAGGATCTTTTCATGCACATCGGCATTGCCGTGCAGATAGACGCGGCGGTCCTGTGGCACCTGCAGCCGGTCGGCGGCGGCGGTCGACATCAGCAGCAGCGCTGCGGCCTGATCGACGAACATATTGGCGTTCAGATATTTGGTATAGGGGTAGCCGATGTAACGGTTTTCTGCGGTGGGGGTGATGATCTCCGCCGCACTGCGGGCGATGGGCAGTTGAGCATAGGGGTTTCTGGCGGCGACCTGGGAAAAACGCGCCATCAGTTCGCCGATGGCCTGGCGATGGGCAATGGGATCGCGGCCATAATGCGCCGCCAGCGCATTTTCGAACAAAGGATAGATATTGACCGGCAGGCCGATGTCATGCGCCTGTTCGTGCCGGGTGGCATAGCGGGTCTTTTCCGGCAGGACTTCAGCGTCTTCCGGGGCGATTTCCGACCAGTCGAGGCTGAGACCGGCCTTCATGGCGTGTGCCTGCGAGCGAATCGGCTCGCAGCCGGTCAGCAGCACGACATCATGTTCGCCATTCTGGATATGCGCGGCGAAAATATTCACCAGCATTTGCGGCGTATTGCCGCCGACCGGGCCATAAAGCATGCGTTTGGGGTGTGCGCCGATGCGCTGCGCCACGCTCCATGGCAGATTGTTCTGCTTTCCGAACGGGGCTGGAAAACCGGAATCCTGAAACAGCCGCACAGTGGCAATGGCGTCGATCGCGGCTTCGATTCCAACTCCGGCGCTGTCGGTGATGGCCGCTTTGGCAACAGCGGCCATGGCATCTTGTGGCGACAGCCCCGCGCCGGGCGCGGAATCGCGGTCCACTCTTTGCGCGAAGC
The DNA here is from genome assembly GCA_964537365.1 of uncultured Sandaracinobacter sp. Classification (GTDB taxonomy): domain Bacteria; phylum Pseudomonadota; class Alphaproteobacteria; order Sphingomonadales; family Sphingomonadaceae; genus Sandaracinobacteroides. The sequence goes on along the minus strand of CAZIAA010000158.1, from coordinate 1,324 downwards.
CAACCAGAACGGATGTGCGCGGATCGATGCTCATGTTCGTCTTCCCCTCACTCAGCCGCCAGCGGCCCGGTCCGGGGCCTTGCCGCAGCGAAAAACAGCTTCAGCCGGTGTTTGCGCATGGCAACCGGCTGTGAAGCTGTGGCATGGAATGGCGGTGGATGCCAACGGCTGGTTTCGCCATTGCGCGAAAATAACAGCCGCGTCCTCGGGCGGATTTCTCTGTCCGAGGACGCGGCCCTGATGCTTCAGGCTTGTGGGGCGACTCCGCCCAGCCCGGTGCCGCGCCGGCGCCCGGCTTTCGGCAGCCCGGAAACGCCGCCGGTGCCCAGCGGTGGCAGCTTGTCGGCGGCATCCGGGCGTTCGATTGTCTCGCCGCGGATCACCTGCTTGATTTCTTCCCCGCTCAGGGTTTCATATTCCAGCAGCGCCTGCGCCACGGCTTCCAGCTCGTCGCGGTGATCGGTCAGGATCTGGCGGGCGCGGTCATAGCCCTGCATGACCAGCCGCTTCACTTCGGAATCGATCAGTTCGGCAGTCTTTTCCGAGACATTCTGTTGCTTGGTCACGGAATGGCCGAGGAACACTTCCTCCTGATTCTCGGTATATTGCAACGGCCCGAGCTTGTCCGACATACCCCATTGCGTGACCATGGATTTGGCCAGATTGGTCGCCATCTGGATGTCACTGCTGGCGCCCGAGGTCACCTTGTCATGACCAAAGATCAGTTCCTCGGCGACGCGGCCGCCCATGGCAACCGACAGATTGGCGTACATCTTGTCGCGGTGCAGGGAATAGCTGTCGCGTTCCGGCAGCCGCATCACCATGCCCAGCGCGCGGCCGCGCGGAATGATGGTGGCCTTGTGAATGGGGTCGGAGGCCGGTTCGTGCAAAGACACCACGGCGTGACCACCTTCGTGATAGGCAGTCAGCTTCTTCTCATCCTCGGTCATGGCCATGGATTTGCGTTCCACGCCCATCATCACCTTGTCCTTGGCTTCCTCGAACTCCTGCATGCCAACGAGGCGCTTGGAATGGCGCGCGGCCAGAAGTGCGGCCTCGTTCACCAGATTGGCGAGGTCAGCGCCGGAAAATCCCGGCGTGCCACGGGCAATGACGCGGACATCGACATCGGGTGCGATCGGCACCTTGCGCATATGTACCTGCAGGATGCGGATGCGGCCCTCGATGTCCGGGCGGCCGACGACGATCTGGCGGTCGAACCGCCCCGGCCGCAGCAGCGCCGGGTCGAGCACGTCGGGCCGGTTGGTGGCGGCAACGATGATGATTCCTTCATTGGCATCGAAGCCGTCCATTTCGACGAGCA
>CAZIAA010000157.1:0-4470 GCA_964537365.1 uncultured Sandaracinobacter sp. | reverse complement strand
TGGTGTATTTCTTGGCGATGGAGATGACGAGGCGGAGGTTCGCTTCGACCATTTCCTCCTTGGCGATGCGGGCTTCGCGCTCGCCTTTCTGCACCACGCCGACGATACGGCGATATTCCGACAGCTCGATTCCGGTTTCGCGGGCGATTTCGCCCAGTTCTTCGCGGATGCGCGCCACTTCGCCGGCTTCGGCTTCGGCAAAGGCCGCCCATTTCTTGTTGCGCGCTGCATTCGCTTCCAGCCAGCCTTCGTCCAGCTCATGGCCGAGATAGCTGTCGAGGAACTCCTTGCGGTTGATCTTGTGCCGATCAATGAGGCGCAGCATGCTCGACCCCAGCTTCAGCAGCCGGCGGTTGAAGCTGTAGAGATGGTCGACCAGAAACTCGATTCGGGCGTTGGTGAATTGCACCGCGGCGATCTGCTTGGTCAGGTCGCGGCGCAGGCGCTGATATTTGCGTTCATCGGCCGAGGCGATGGATTCGCCCTGGGCCACGGCCTGCATGCGGGTGCGCTGCAGCTGATGGAAGGCGGCATAGGTGCTTTCGATCTGGGCGAAAGTCTCCAGCGCCTGCGGCTTCAGCGTCTCCTCCATGGCAGCGAGGCTCATGCCGCCTTCATCATCGTCATCGCTGTCGTCCGATGTGGATTCATCGCTGTCGTCTTCATCGTCGTCCGCATCGACGGCATTGCCGACCGGATTGTCGCTGGCGGGCGAATCGTCATCCTCGTTTTCGGAATCCTCATCGACATTCGGCTTTGCCAGCATGGCTTCGAGGTCGACGATTTCACGCAGCCGCATGCTGCCTTCGGTCAGCGCCTGCGACCATTCGATGATGGCGGCAAAAGTCATCGGGCTTTCGCACAGCCCGGCGATCATGGTGTCGCGGCCGGCCTCGATGCGCTTGGCGATGGCTACTTCGCCCTCGCGCGAGAGCAGCTCGACGGCGCCCATTTCGCGCAGATACATGCGCACCGGATCGTCGGTGCGGTCGATTCGTTCCTTTTTCTTGTGGGTGATCGCAGCCGATTCGGATTCCGGCGATTCTTCCGTCTCGCCGAGATCGTCGCTTTCGGCTTCCGCCGCCTCTTCGGCTTCTTCGGCGGCTTCTTCATGATCGACAATATTGATGCCCATGCCCGACAGCTGCGACATCACGTCCTCGATCTGCTCGGACGACATCTGGTCCGAGGGCAGTGCCTTGTTCAGCTCGTCATAGGTCAGCCAGCCGCGCTTCTTCGCTTTGGCAATCAGTCGCTTCAGATCCGCTTTTTTCAGATCGATGATGGGGGCGCCATCATTTTCCGACTCTTCCCGGCGTTTTTGTTCATCTAGCGCTGAAGTGGCCATGCAGTCCCCAACTCCAAAAGAGGGCGGGCGCCGATCCGCAGCGCTTCACCCGATAATCATCTTTTTGCGAATGGCGGCCGATCCTCCGGACGGGCGGTATCCTGTCCGGGGCACTCAGTCACATTCGGCAGCTCTCCGATGCTCTGGCGCGCCATGATATCCTGTGCCGCCGCCCGATTGCGCGCATAAGCTTCAGCCAGAGATTCCTGATTCGAGACGCTGCCTGCCCGCCATTCTGGCATGTCCATTTGGTGTGTGGCAAGGCATTGTGCAAGAGTTGCTGCAACTTCGCGATGCAGCGCGGCATCCGGCATATCCTCGAAGGACAGTGGCCGATAGCCGCTGAGCAATTCGCCCGGCGGCCGGCCGGCCAGCAGATGGTCGCGCGCGCGTGACAATGCCGGCGAGCGTAAAGGCAGCTCGGCCAGTTCTTCGGCATAATGTTCGGCCAGCTCCGGCCGGTCGCAGAACAGCCGGAGCAGCATGGCAATGTGGATTTCCGTGGGGAGGCCCGCGCGCGCGCGCGTCTCCGATCGCGGCGGCAGTGGCTGGTTGGAGGGGCGGAAACGGCCGGCGGGCGTGGTTCGCGATTTCGGCAACGCCCGGTCGCGCTGTTGCCGGAGCAGCGTGTCGGCGCGCCCGAGCCAGGTCGCCAGATAATCCCGCCGCAGATCCGGATCGACGATATCGCTGGCCAGCGCCCGCAGCCGTTGGCGCAAGGCGGCGCGTCGTTCCGGCGTGTCGAGCGGGGTGGCAGCCTGTTCGGCGGCAAACAGAAAGCGTTCGAGCGGGACGGCACTGTCAATCAGCTGTCGGATCGCCGCCTTGCCGCCGGTTCTGGCCAGATCATCCGGGTCCTGCCCGGCGGGAAGCGTCGCAAAGGCGAGGCTTTTGCCTGCCGCAATCAACGGCAAGGCCCGGCTGGCGGCGCGCAGGGCCGCGCGCGCGCCGGCGGCGTCGGCATCGAACGCCAGCACGGGTTCCGGCACCAGCCGCCAGGCCAGTTCGATCTGCGCTTCGGTCAGTGCCGTGCCCAAAGGCGCAACAGCGGCCGCCATGCCGGCACCGGTCAGGCCGACGACATCCATATAGCCTTCAACGATCAGCAGCCGCCCGGACTTGCGCGCGGCCGGCGCGGCGCGGTGGTAATTGTACAGCAGACTGCCCTTGTGGAACAGCGGCCCGTCGGCGGAATTAAGATATTTCGGCTGGCCCTCGCCCAATATCCGGCCGCCAAAGCCGACTGCCCGGCTGCGGGCGTTGTGAATGGGGAAAATCAGCCGGTTGCGAAAGCGGTCGAACAATTGCCCATCGGCTTCGCCGGCAAGGCCGGCCTCGACCAGCTTGCCGGGCGGCAGATCGGATATGACGCTTTGCAGCGCCTGCAACAGCGCCGTGCGCGCCGGCGGGGCAAAGCCAAGCCCGAAATGCTGCGCCAGCTTGTCCGACACACCGCGCTGGTGCAGATACTGGCGTGCGGCCTTGCCTTCGGGCGCCTGCAACTGCCGGATGAACCATTCCGCGCCGGCCTGCACCAGATCGCGCAGGCTGTTGCGCTGCTGCATCTGGCGGCTGGGGGCTGGTTCGGCGGGCACTTCCAGACCAGCCAGTTCGGCCAGCGCTTTCACCGCTTCGATGAAGCTCAGCCCGTCCTGCTGCATGACGAAGCGGATTGCATCGCCATGCGCGCCACAGCCAAAGCAATGGTAAAAGCCCTTGTCTTCATTGACGAAAAAGCTGGGCGTCTTTTCGCCGTGAAAGGGGCAGCAGCCTTTGAATTCGCGCCCGGCACGGACCAGCTTGACGCGTCGGCCAATGATGGACACCAGCCCGACCCGGGCTTTCAGATCGTCGAGAAATTCGCTGGGCAGGCTCATGCCTGCGCCTCTCCCATCGGCGCTTTGGCCAGTGTCAATCCAGTCAGCGGCATCGGCTCAGCCCAGCAATGCTCTGGCGGTGGCGGAGGCCTTCGCCATGTCGAGTGCGGCGCCATGCGTTTGTTTCAATCTGGCCATTACTGCGCCCATGTCCCTGGCCGATGTGGCGCCGGCCTGTTCGATGGCGGCGCGCACGGCGGCCTCTACTTCTGCGTCCGACATCTGTTGCGGCAGGAAGCTTTCGATGACATCCAGCTCCGCCCGTTCTGCATCCGCCAGATCGGTCCGCCCGCCGGAGTCGAACATGGCGATCGACTCGCGGTGCTGTTTGGCCATCCGGGTCAGCACTTCGAGGACGAGCGCGTCGTCATCGCCGGGTTTTTTGGCGCTGCGCACCTCGATGTCGCGATTTTTGATCGCGGCCTGAATGAGTCGCAATGCAGCCACGCGCGGCTTGTCTCTGGCCTTCATGGCTTCTGTCAGCGCGGTTTTTACAACATCACGGATCATCATGGTCTCCTGATTTTTATCGGCACATAGAAGATAACCGCTGGCGCTGCCATTGACCAATGCCCCGTGCATGCTTATCGCGGCGACTTAGCCTACAAACTGTAACCAGCAAGGATCTGCCGATGGCCGACGACACTGACGTGCGCCAACCACACGGCGTGAGCAACGCCGCGCCTGTCCGCACCGAAGCCAAAACCGCAATTGTTGTTCTGTCGGACGGAAGCTTTTTCTATGGCGGAGCCTGCGGCGCGGAAGGCGAGGCAGCCGGCGAATTATGCTGTTCGACGGTGATGGGCGGCTATCAGGAAGTGCTCTCGGATCCGACCTATGCCGGACAGATCGTGGCATTCACCTATCCCCATATCGGCTGTGTCGGCGCCAATGCCGAAGACATGGAATCCGCCGCCGTGCAGGCGCGCGGCTGCATTCTCGCCGAACCGGTGACAGCGCCATCCAGCTTCCGCGCCGAAACCGGCTTTCGGGAATGGCTGCGGGCCGGAAATTGTGTTGCCATCACCGGCGTCGACACCCGCGCCATCATGCGCCGGCTGCGCGAATCCGGGCCGTTGCGGGCAGTGATCGCCAGTGCGGCGGATGGCGTGTTCGACATCGCTGCACTACAACAGAAAGCCGCAGCTCCGGCAGCACCGGCAGAGGCACGGCCCATCGCCGGCACGACAGCGGCAACGCCTTGGACGCAGGGACCATGGGTGCTGGGGCAGGGGCTTCGCACCA
>CAZIAA010000156.1:0-4484 GCA_964537365.1 uncultured Sandaracinobacter sp. | reverse complement strand
GGCAGATTGCAGCGTCTCGGCTTTGCCAACCCCACCCCCATTCAGGCCGAAGCCGTCCCGGTCGCCCTGCAGGGCCGCGACGTGCTGGGTATCGCTCAGACCGGCACTGGCAAGACCGCTGCTTTCGGCCTGCCGCTGATTGCAGCACTTTCCAAAGACAAAAGCCGCGCCGGCCCGCATGTGGCGCGCGGGCTGGTGCTGGCACCCACCCGGGAACTGGCGACACAGATCGCCCAGACCCTGGAAAATCTCAGCCGCGATCTGCGCATCATGCTGGTGGTTGGCGGCAAGTCGATCAACACCCAGGTGCGCCGGCTGATGTCGGGCGCGGATATCATGGTGGCAACGCCGGGCCGTCTGATCGACCTGATGGAACGGCGCGCCGTCGATCTGCGGCAAACCCGCTTTCTGGTGCTCGACGAAGCCGACCAGATGCTGGATATCGGCTTCATCCACGCCCTGCGCCGGATTGCCGCCGCACTCGGCCGCGACCGCCAGACCATGATGTTTTCGGCCACCATGCCCAAACAAATGGCAGCACTTGCGCGCGAATATCTGCGCGATCCGGTGCGGGTCGAAGTCTCACCGCCGGGCCAGGTTGCCGACAAGGTGACGCAATCGGTGCATTTCGTTGCCAAAGATCAGAAACAGACCCTTCTGATCGAACTTCTGGGCGCGCATCAACAGGATCGTTCGCTGGTGTTCGTGCGCACCAAGCATGGCGCCGAACGGCTGATGCGCAATCTCGACCGCGCCGGCTTTGCCGCCACTTCCATTCACGGCAACAAGAATCAGGGGCAACGCGAACGCGCCCTCACGGCTTTTCGCAAAGGCGCGGCGCATGTCCTCGTTGCAACCGATGTCGCCGCGCGCGGGATCGACATTCCGGATGTGCGCCACGTCTATAATTACGACCTGCCGAATGTGCCGGAAAATTATGTGCACCGCATCGGCCGCACCGCCCGCGCCGGCCGCGACGGGCAGGCCGTCGCATTCTGCGCCGCCGACGAAATGTCGGAACTGCAGGCGATCGAGAAAATCCTCGGCGACCGGATGGAAGTGTCCGGCGGCACGCCGTGGCGCGGTGCGCACACAGCCGCCAAGGCCCGGCCCGACAAAAGCCGGCAGCACCCGGCCCGCCGCCGCAAAAGCCGTCAGGGCAGAACGCAACTGGCCGCCTGATCCGGCCCAATAAGCCAAAAACAAGACCCCGGCCCGACCAACGTCGGACCGGGGTCTGTGTTTCAATCATGCATTCCGTTCAGGAAGCCGCATCCTCGAATTCGAGGATGATGTCATCGACCGCAAGGCTGTCGCCGGCGGCGGCATGCAGCTTGGCCACCACCGCGCGTTTTTCGGCGCGCAGGATGTTTTCCATCTTCATCGCTTCAACGACAGCCAGCGGCTGCCCGGCTTCGACTTCGTCACCCTCGGCGACGGCGATCGACACCACCAGCCCCGGCATCGGGCATTGCAGATAGCGCGACATGTCCGGGGCGACCTTGGGCAGCATGAATTTCGCCAGTTCGGCCGCCCGCGGCGTCAGCAGACGCATGGCATATTGCCGGCCATGATGCGCCAGCCGGAAACCAGCGCCGTCGCGATCGATCTGGATGGCGATCGGCCGGCCATCGATTTTGGCCTCCAGAACGCCGAAAAACGGAATCCAGCCGCTGGCTTCCACCGTCAACTCCTGCCCGTCGACGCGAACATGATGGATATCGCCCTCGCGCACCAGATGCACCGGATGCTGTTCGCCATCCAGTTCGATGACGAAATCCTCGCCCGGGCCGGCGCCGTTCATGCGCTGGTCAACCTGCACTGCGCGCTTGGCGGCAAAGCGGCCAATGACAGCAGCCAGAGCAACCACATTGCGCAGCGTCATAGCATCCGCGGGTGCGCCCTCGAAACCGTCGGGATATTCCTCGGCGATGAAGGCCGTGGTCACATGCTCGCCGGCGCGAAACACCGGATGCTGCATCAGCGCCGACAGGAAATCGCCATTATTGGCAAAACCGCGCACATAATAGCGATCCAGCGCTTCGATCTGCAGATCGGCCGCCTGTTCGCGGGTGTCGGCATGGGTGATGACCTTAGCAATCATCGGATCGTAGAACATCGAAATCTCGCTGCCTTCGGTGATGCCGGTATCGATGCGCAGGCCGCCGCCCGTGGCCGGTTCCTGACAATGCACCAGCCGGCCGATCGATGGCAGGAAGCTGCGATAAGGGTCCTCGGCATAATAGCGGGTTTCGATGGCATGCCCCAACAGCTTCACATCCTGCTGCGCAATGCCCAGCTTTTCCCCGGCGGCAACGCGGATCATCATTTCCACCAGATCGAGACCAGTGACATATTCGGTCACCGGATGCTCCACCTGCAGGCGGGTGTTCATTTCCAGAAAATAGAAGCCGCGGTCGCCACCAACGACGAATTCCACCGTGCCGGCGGAATAATAACCCACCTTCTTCGCCAGCTCGACCGCCTGTTCGCCCATGGCGCGGCGCACTTCGGCGGTGATGAACGGCGATGGCGACTCTTCCACCACTTTCTGGTGCCGGCGCTGGATCGAGCAGTCACGTTCGTTCAGGTAAACGACATTGCCATGCTTGTCGCCCATCAACTGGATTTCGATGTGGCGCGGATGTTCGACGAATTTTTCAATGAACACCCGGTCATCGCCAAAACTCGACTTGGCTTCGCGGCGTACCATGTCAAAGCCTTCGCGCACTTCCTGTTCGCTATAGGCGAGGCGCATGCCCTTGCCGCCGCCGCCGGCGGACGCCTTCATCATCACTGGATAGCCAATGTCATTGGCGATCTGGATGGCATGATCGGTGTCACGGATTTCGCCGACAAAGCCCGGCACCACGCTCACGCCGGCGGCTTTGGCCAGCTTTTTCGATTCGATCTTGTCGCCCATGGCGGCAATGGCGGAGGCCGGCGGGCCAATGAAGGCAATGCCGGCATCTTCCAGCGCCTGGGCAAAAGAGGCGCGCTCGGACAGGAAGCCATAGCCGGGGTGGATGGCCTGGGCCCCGGTCGCCTTGGCGATTTCAATGATCTTGTCGGCCAGCAGATAGGATTCGGCGGCTGGCGGCGGCCCCAGCCGATAGGCTTCATCGGCCATGCGCACATGCAGCGACTGTTCGTCGGCATCCGAATAGACCGCCACGGTCTTGATCCCAAGCTTTTGTGCGCTGCGGATCACCCGACAGGCAATTTCGCCACGATTGGCTATCAAAATCTTGTCGAAAAGCTTGGCCAAGATATGCCCCTTTCTGCTTCGCGCGGGTTTTCTGTTTAGAAAGGCTCAAATCGCACAATGGCCGAAGCGTCAAGGGGCGCAAGCGGATTGTCGGGCCGGAAGCCGATAAAAACCGCCCGGATCGCGCCTGTTTCAGATTCGAATCACAGCGATGTCAGGCATGGCCCGCATCGGCGACCAGCATGGCCGGATCGATCCCTTCGGCGGCAAAGCCGCGCACCCAGCGCTCCGCCGCCGGCGTGTCCCACAACAGGGCTTCGCTGGCGGGCGTGGTCAGCCAGCCATGGCGCAAAAGCTCGCTATCGAGCTGATTGACGCCCCAGCCGGCATAACCCAGCGCCACAATCCATTGCCGCGGCCCCTGGCCTTCGGCAATCGCCGCCAGCACGTCGCGGGTGCCAGTCAACGCCCAGCGCCCGGCCACCGGCCGCGTGCCATCCTCCGACCAGTCCGGCGTGTGCAACACAAAACCGCGCTGCGGCTCGACCGGGCCGCCGCGCAGCACCGGCACCGACGGCGTCGCGCGCGGGTCGATATCCAGTTCCCGCATCATCTCCGGCACGCTCAGCTCGGCGACATGGGCATGCAGGCACAGACCAAAAGCGCCGGCAGAATCATGGGCGCAGATGGCAATCACACTGCGTTCGAAACGCGGATCGCCAATCCCCGGCATCGCCAGCAGGAATTGCCCGGTCAGGGAATATTGTCTGTCCATGGCTGTATTTTGCCGCAGTCGGTGCACGAGGTCAATTTGACGCCGAGGTTCTGGACGCCGCTGGCCAAGGGGTTTATCGATATGTCGTAACACTGATCAAAGGAGCCTGACATGACCATCAAGGTTGGCGATTCCATTCCGGCCGCAACACTCGTCAAGATGACCGGCGATGGCCCGGCGCCTGTCTCCACCAAAGACCTGTTTTCCGGCCGCACCGTCGCGCTGTTCGCAGTGCCGGGGGCGTTCACGCCGACATGCTCATTGAAGCATCTGCCGGGCTTCCTCGACAAATCCGCCGAACTGCATGCCAAGGGCGCTGATGAAGTGGTCTGTGTTTCGGTCAATGACCCATTCGTCATGGGCGCCTGGAGCAAGGCCAATTCGGCCGACGGCAAGGTCACCATGCTGGCCGATGGCAATGGCGATTTCACCCGCGCGCTGGGTCTCGAACTCGATCTGTCGGCGCTTGGTCTGGGGCAACGTTCCAAGCGCTATTCGATG
>CAZIAA010000155.1:0-4515 GCA_964537365.1 uncultured Sandaracinobacter sp. | reverse complement strand
TCATCACCGACCGCAAGAAGGACATCATCGTCAACGACAAGGGCGATAATGTCGCGCCGCAACGCATCGAGGGCATGCTGACGCTGCAGGACGAAATCGGCCAGGCCATGGTCTATGGCGACCGCCGCCCCTATCTGGTGGGCGTGATCGTACCCGACAGCGAATTCGCGCTGCAATGGGCGGCGCGCACTGGCACCGAAGTGTCCAGACTGCCGCAGGACGAGGATTTCCGCCGCGTCATCCACGCCGCCGTCGACCGCGTCAACCGCTCGGTGGCGACGGCGGAAAAGGTGCGGCAGATCATTCTGGCGGATGCGCCATTCAGCATCGAAAACGAGCAGCTGACTCCAAGCCTGAAGATTCGCCGCCATGTCCTGAAGGGCGTTTACGGACCACGCCTCGATTCGCTTTATCGCTCGGGCTGATCGCCCGAATCCGAAGCGCGAATCCAGCTTGACGATAGCGCAATGGGCGCTGCGTCGCGGCTCTGAGCAGCGGCAGCAGCATGACAGGCAAGCGGGAGGCAATCAAGCCGCTTTCGCCTGGCGAAATCCATTTTCCGCGAGCCAGTTTGCCGGCGCGGCGGATGATGCAAGGGTATAGGAAAAGTCCAGAATTTTCTGGGCCGCAGAGCTGCCGATTGCATGGTTCGCAAGGCGCAGAAACTTGTTGTCGAGACGGGCCGCCAGGGCCTTTGAGTCGAGATCCGATTGCGCGGAATCATGCGCCTGGGCAAATGTTTCGCCACTTTTCACTGTCAGTCCAACACGGCTTGCAAAGCCGGCTGGCTGGTCACCGGCCACCTGCATGCTTGCCCGCAGCGCCGTCTGCGCCGGCGCTTGTGCCAGCTGGTCGTTGAAGACAGCGATATCCGAAGTGTCGTGCCCCGAAAGCACCAATGCCGCCACCTGTCGCAGGCTGAACTTGCTTTCGAGGCCGGTGCGGGGGTCGGCGATGTTGCAGACACGCAGATGCCCCGCGGGCACATGGATGCTGAGCCGGGCGACATCCTCCGCCTGAATTTCGTGCAGGAGCATCAGCTTGCGCACTGCCTCAATCGTCGAATGCGTCAGATAGCAGGAGGCGTGGTATTTGAAGAACAACGGCCCGAGGCCATCACCGAAGGCGGGCGGCTGCCAGCCGCCGGGGACGGGCTGCTGCGCTTGTGTTGCCAGAAAGCCCTGCCCGGTTTCGAGTGCGAGCGGGTTGGCAGTCATGCCGCGCGCTGCGAGACGCGCGGCGGCGACGCCCGCACTTGCCGCGCGCCCGGCATGGAATGGCTTGGCCATGGTGCCGAACATCGACTTGAGGCCGGCGGCCTGTGTCGCTGCAAGCGCTAGCGCCATCACCGTCTGCGCCTCGCTCAATTGCAGGAGCACGGCCGCTGCTGCCGCAGCTCCGAAGGTGCCGACCGTCCCCGTCGAGTGAAAGCCATGGTCATAATGTGCCGGCATCACCAGCGTGCCGACGAAATGCGCGGCGTCATAGCCGGCAATGATGGCGCGTTGCAATTGCGCGCCGCTGGCACCAGTTGCTTCGGCAATGGCGAGTGCCGCCGGCACGATGACGGTTGCCGGATGGCCAATGAACTGCTGCACATCGTCATAGTCGAGCGCATGACCGATCGTGCCGTTGACCAGCGCTGCATCGGCCAGGCTTGCCCGTCCCCCGCCAATGAGCATTGCCTCACCCGCGCTTCTGGCGAATTCGCTGCACAGGATCTGCGAGACAGGCTCGTGCAGGCCAGCGAGAGCGCATCCCAGCCAATCGACGAGGATGTTGCGCACCATCGCTTGCTGATCGGCGTCCATGGAGTATGCCGCGGCGGCGCGCACCGATTGCGCAAGCAGCGCCGTCAGAGGCCGGGCAGAAGCGGTGCCATGCTGCATCATATCCGGATCGTCACGCATTTGAGCTGGGTGTAATGGTGGAGGGCTTCGATGCCTTTTTCGCGGCCATAGCCACTGTTCTTATAGCCGCCAAAAGGCGTTTCGATGCCGCCGGCCATATATTCGTTGACATAGACCTGGCCTGCTTCGAGCGCGGCGGCCATGCGAAAGGCCCGGCCGATGTCGCGCGTCCAGACCCCCGCGCCCAGGCCATAGTCGCTGTCATTGGCAATCGCGATTGCTTCTTCTTCGGTGTCGAAGCGAAGGGCAACCAGAATCGGCGCGAATGCTTCCTCGCGGGCAATCCGCATATCGGGGGTGACGCCGCCATAGACGACGGGCGGCACGAACTGGCTGCCGGCATCCCCGGCAGCCGCGGGCTGCGTGAGCGCGACCGCGCCTTCCGCGTCGGCAAGCGCGCGGAAGGCGCGAATTCGATCGACCTGATCTCTGGTGGTTGTCGCGCCATAGACGGCACCTTCGGCATTGCCGTATCTGACGGCGTCCACTGCCGGCACCAGCCGCTGCAGGAATTCGTCGTGGATCGAGGATTGCACGAGCAACCGGCTGCCGGCAACACACACCTGTCCGGCGTTCAGCAGGAAACCGCGCGCGACACCAGCGACCGCTGCATCCAGGTCCGCATCCGCAAACACGATATTGGGCGATTTGCCGCCCAGTTCGAGCGTCAGCGGAATAATGCGGTCGGCGGCAATGCGGCCGATTTCGCGACCGGCGCGCACGCTGCCGGTGAACACCACCTTGCGGACATCCCGGTGCGCAACCAGCGGCTCACCCACACCACGGCCGGTGCCGAGGACGATATTGACGACGCCCGGCGGCAGCCCGCATTCACTGACTGCCATGCGCACCATTTCGACCAGGCTGGACGGCGTTTCCTCGGACGGCTTGGCAACGACAGCATTGCCGACGGCAAGCGCCGGCGCAATGCCGCGCGCGGCCTGGTTGAGGGGGGCGTTCCACGGCATGATGGCTGCAACCACACCGAATGGCTCGCGGCGTGTATAGCTGTGATAGGGGGCGCCAATATTGATGACTTCGCCATAAAAAATATTGGCGAGGCCGCCATAATATTCGAAATATTGCGCTGCGATTTCCACTTCAGCGGCTGCCTGCGGCGGGATCTTGCCGGTTTCCAGCGCTTCGATTTCGGCGAAATGCGCTGCATGTTCGCGGATCATGCGGCCGATACTGATGAGAATGCGGCCCCGGTCCAGCGGTCGCATGTCGCGCCAGGCCGGGAAGGCCGCGCGTGCCGAGGCGACTGCGCGCTCGACGATTGCCACACCGCCCAGTGCAACCCGGCCGATGACTTCGCCAGTGGCTGGTGCCAGATTGTCGGCATATTGCGTGTTGGGCTCGATCACGCTTTCGCCATCGATGAAGTGGTGGCAGTCCGTCATTCGAAATCCCGTCCTCTGTCCCTGGATAGATGCTGCCCGACATAGCAGCAAGCAACGGGAAACACCCATCGCAGATGTAATCTGTTCCTGGCGCAGCTTCGAATGCAGGCGAATCCGGACTAGCCTGGCTGCCCCGGCGCTGCATTGACAGCACGCCGGAGAGGAGGGTGGTTGCCATGCGGACGTGGACGGTTGGGAAAGCCAGGATTACACAGGTCGTCGAACAGGTGATGCCCGAAGGCATCCCCGGCCTCATTCCGGATGCGACGCCGGAGGCGCTGCTTGCCATTCCCTGGCTCTATCCCGAGTTCATCACTGCCAAAGGCGAACCCAGCCTGAGCCTGCATGCCTATATCATCGACACGCCCACCAGGCGCATCATGGTCGATACCTGTATCGGCAATGACAAGGATCTGAAAATGGCGCCTTTCTGGGACCAGATGCAGACGGATTTCCTGGACCGGATGCGGGCGGCGGGTTTTGCGCCGGAATCGATCGACGTCGTCGTCTGCACCCATCTTCATCTCGACCATGTCGGCTGGAATACGATGAAGGTGGACGAGCGCTGGGTGCCAACCTTCACCAACGCGCGCTATCTGTTCGCACGCCCGGAATATGAATTTCTGCAGACAGCCGATACCGACCCCGACCTGGCCGAGGAATGGCGCATGATAAATGCCTCGGTAAAGCGCGAATCCGTGCAGCCCGTCGTCGACGCCGGGCTGGCCGATTTCGTCGCGACCGACCACCGCATCACCGAGGAAGTGGCGCTGATACCGACGCATGGACACACGCCGGGGCATGTCTCGATCGTCATCCAGTCGGAAGGCGAGCGGGTGATCATCACCGGCGACTGCGCCCACCATCCCTGCCAGCTCGCACGCCCCGACTGGGGGACCACCGCCGACATCGACGCTGATATGGCGCGCCAGACCCGCTGGCGCCTGTTCGGCGATATTGCCGGCAGCGATTGTCTGGTGCTGGGAACGCACTGGACGGGTGTCGGCGGCGGCCAGGTCGTGCGCGACGGCGCGGCCTTCCGCCTGCAGTTCGAGCCTGCCGCGTCGCGCGGCCGGAAATAGCCATTCGTCCCACCGCCATTGCCGGCAGTGCGGGACTCAATGCAGTGAAAGATTACAGGGCAGCCGGAGCCATTCGGTTCCGGCTGCCCTGAAAGCAATGGTCGAAATCCGTCAGAAATT
>CAZIAA010000154.1:0-4542 GCA_964537365.1 uncultured Sandaracinobacter sp. | reverse complement strand
AGGACCCGGACGATCCGTTCCGGCTGATGGGCTTCGGGCACCGCGTCTACAAGAATTACGACCCGCGCGCCAAGGTGATGCAGAAAACCGCCAATGAAGTGCTGGACCGTCTGGGTGTGACCGATCCGATCTTCGATGTGGCGCGCGAACTGGAGCAGATTGCTCTCAGGGATGAATATTTCATCGAGAAGAAGCTTTATCCCAATGTCGATTTCTATTCCGGCACCATCCTGTCGGCGATCGGCTTCCCGACCAGCATGTTCACGGTCCTGTTCGCGCTGGCGCGCACCGTCGGCTGGATCGCGCAGTGGAACGAAATGATCAGCGACCCGCATCAGCGCATCGGCCGGCCGCGGCAGCTGTATACCGGCGATGCCAAACGGGACTATGTGCCGATCGACAAGCGCTGAGCAAAGTTACGCCAGGGCTTTGCCCAAGGCCGGACACCGCCCGGCCTGACAGGCGATTGAAATTGCAGCGCAGCATCAGCGCAGACAGCTGGTAATCACCGAGCCCCGGAGCCTCTGGCGCCGGGGTTTCTGCATCGGCTTTCGACGGCTTTCGTGCCGTCCGGAAACCTCGTCTCAGGCAGCTTCATTCGCAGCCTTCAGCCCCATTCGCTTCATTTTCTCGACCAAAGTCGTTCGCTTCAACCCCAGCAGGCGGGCGGATTCGGCCACCATGCCATTGGCCTGCTGCAATGCCTGCAGGATCAGGCGCTCTTCCGCTTCAGCCAGCAGCTGCTTGAGGGCAACCGGCTCGATGGCGTCGCCGGCCGCCTGCAGGCGCTGCGCCAGAGTGGATGGCCGGGGCTGGATTCCGGCCTCTGCGCCGCCTTGCAGCCATTCCCGCACCGGCCGCCCCGCTGGCATGAGCAGGCGTTCGACCGTCTCCTGGTTGAGCACGGATTCATTATAGGCCAGGGTGCGTTCCACCAGATTGCGCAATTCGCGCAGATTTCCCGGCCAGTCATGCGCAAGCAGCAGTTCCCTACCGCAATCGGTCAGACGCAATCTGCGCTGCAACCGGTCGGCGAAATAGCCGACCAGCGCGGGAATATCCTCCCGGCGCTGCACAAGCGGCGGCAGTTCCAGTTGCACCACCGCCAGACGCCAATACAGATCCTCGCGAAATTCCCGCTCGGCCACGGCTTGGGACAGGTCGACATTGGTCGCCGCGACAAGGCGGAAATCCAGCGCGACCGGGCGCGTCGAACCCAGTCGAGTGATTTCCTGCGTTTCCAGCGCGCGCAACAGTTTGACCTGCAGCTGCAATGGCAGTTCGCCGATTTCATCCAGAAACAAAGTGCCGCCATCGGCCGCCTCCAGACGGCCGATGCGCCGACCGGAAGCGCCAGTGTAGGCCCCCGCTTCGGCGCCAAAAAGCTCTGCTTCGGCCAGTTCCAGCGGAATGGCACCGCAATTGACCGCTTCGAACTGCCGCCCGGACCGGGCACTGGCGGCATGCAGCGCCCGCGCTGCATTCTCCTTGCCGGTGCCCGACGACCCCGTAATCAGAACGGTGGCATCGGAAGATGCGACAGTGGTGATTGTCTGTCGCAACTGCCGCATGGCCAGAGAATCACCAATCAGATCGGCAGAAACCCGTGGCCGCGGACACAGATTTGAACCGCTTGGTTCCCCCATTGCAATCCCTTCCACCCGCAACCCCCTGCCCATCTCGCCTCTCTCCGGGAAGGCGGTTGCAAGCGCCTGGAAACAAACCCTTTTCGCTCGGGGCCATGGCCCCATTGGTGCAAATTGCGGGCCATGACAGCACCGCATCATCCACATTCCCGCCCGAAGCAAAGCCCGATCGGACTTTCTGCCGCGCAAATTTCGTTCGCGGCGGTGCTGCGAATGACTTGACCTTTTGGCACCATCCGTCGACGATGACCGCAGGGTCGGGGATCTGTTCGCATGAACTTTCATTAAGTTTAAGACCGAACAGGTCCATTCCGGTGGCAAGCGCCAGCTCTTCGCAGCCGGGCTGGTGCGTCCCGCCGGACGGAATTGTGATGAAGTCATTTTGATTGTGATGAAGTCAACAAGCAGGGGCCCCGATCATGCTGGATTATGAAATCACCGAAACGAACCGAAATAGCACCGGAGCGCTCAAGCTGCTGGTGACCGGGTCGGGATTCCCGGCTGGCATGCTGGCCGATTACCGGCTGGCGCAAACCGATGCAGTGGATTCCGCCGGGCTGGCGCAATCCATCGAACGAGTTCGGCCCGACATCCTGCTGATGGAGGGGCGGCTGGCCGGGCGTGAAATTGCCGCATTGATGCAGCGCGCCGAATATGCCGATCTGCCCGTTGTCGCGCGCATTGCCGATGCCGATGCCGACAATATCGGGCTGCTGCTGGACTGCCAGCTCGAATTCATCGCGCCGAATGCCAATGACAATGCCATTGCCGATGCCGTGCATCAGGCCGCGCGCGGGCTCCACCTGCATGCCGCGGACCGCGGTTCGCATTTCGACGGCATGGACCGCATCGAACAATTGAAGCGGGATGCCGAACGAGTCGCAACCATGGTGGCGGAGCTGATGTCCACCCGCCCCGAGGAAACCACCCGTCCGATCACGGCGGCGCGAATTCGCTCCAGAATCAAGGCCCGACGTCTGCGGGAGCGTTTTTTCCCGGCCGACCTGCTGGCGGACCCGGCCTGGGACATGCTGCTCGATCTTTCCGCGGCGCGTCTGGAACAACGCCCGGTCAGCGTATCCAGCCTGTGCATCGCGGCCAGCGTGCCGACCACCACGGCGCTGCGCTGGATCAAGCGGCTGTGCGACGATGGCATGTTTTTGCGCTCCGCCGATCCGGGCGACGCCCGCCGTGCCTTCATCAGCCTGTCGCCCCAGACGGCGCAACTGATGGATGCCTGTCTGGAGGCAGTACTCAACCAGCCCGGTCAATAACAGGGCTTGCAGTCCCGCCATTTTGCCGGCAGCTAATGGACTGCCCTGACCGATGCGGATCGGCTGGATTGCGCTGGCGTCCGGCTTGCCTGCAGGGATCCCCTGTTCAATATCCTGTTTGGCCGGGGCGTAAATACCGCGTGACAGCAATAAATACCGCGTGACAACAAGGAGGGATATGCGAACACTGGCAATCATCGGCTCGGGGCCGGCGGGATTCTATACGGCGGAAGCCGCGCTGAAGACCTTTGGCGCCGAAGTCGAAATCGACATCATCGACCGGTTGCCGACTCCTTATGGGCTGATCCGCGCCGGCGTCGCCCCGGACCACCAGTCCATCAAGGCGGTGTCCAAACGCTATGACAAGGTCGCCGGCCACGAGCAGGTGCGCTTTCTGGGCAATCTGACGATCGGCACCGACATCAGCATCGGCGAACTGACTGCATTATATGATGATGTCGTGCTGGCGGTGGGGGCGCCGATCGACCGGCGGCTGGGAATCCCCGGCGACGACCTCCCCGGCGTATTCGGCTCGGCCGCCTTTGTCGGCTGGTATAATGGCCACCCGGATTATCACGGCCTGGCGCCGGATCTGGATTGCGAAACCGCCGTCGTCATCGGCAATGGCAATGTCGCCATCGACTGCGCCCGCATCCTTGCCAAAACGACGGCTGAACTGGCCGACAGCGATATCGTCAATCATGCGCTGGATTCGCTGTCGGACACGCGCCTGCGCGATATTTATCTGCTGGGCCGGCGCGGCCCGCACCAGGCCAGCTTCACATTGAAGGAAGTGGGCGAACTGGGCGAACTCGAACGCGCGACGCCTTTGGTCGATCCGGCTGCTTTTCCGCCCATCGAAGCGGATGAAGCGCTCGAAACCGGACGCCGGCGCGTGGTCGGGGTATTGCGCCAGTTCGCCGAATCCGGCCCGGACCGCAGCAAACCCATCACCATTCACATGGGCTTTTTCCAGCGGCCGCTGCGCATCATCGGCACCAACCGCGTCGAAGCTATCGAAATCATGAAAACCGCAATCGATACAGACGGCCATGTCAGTGATACCGGCGAAACCGTGACCATCCCCTGCGGCCTTGTCATCACCGCCATTGGCTATCGCACTGCTTCTGTGCCCGATGTTCCATTCAACACCAAGCAGGGCCGGTTCCAGAATGAGGACGGGCTGATTTCGCCGGGCCTGTGGTGCGTCGGCTGGTCCATGCACGGACCATCCGGCACCATCGGCACCAACCGCCCCGAAGCGGTGGCGCTGATCGAGCGCATCGCCAAAACCGAATCCGCCGGCAACAAGGCCGGCCGGACCGGCTTGGCCGAGTTGCTGGATGCCCGCGAGATCCGCATTGCGGAATTTTCCGACTGGCTGAAGATCGACAAGCAGGAAGTGACACAGGCACGCAAAGGCGCGCCGCGCGAAAAAATCGTCCGGATGGAGGATCTGCTGGCGGCTGCTTTTCCCGCCTGAATCCAGCGCTGCTGCAAAAGCGCGTGGCCGCCCCGCAAGCACTGCTTGACGACGGCCATCCGCTTCCCTATGCGCTGTTCCGCACGGTCCGGGGAATAGCTCAGCCTGGTAGAGCACTGTCTTCGGGAGGCAGGGGCCG
>CAZIAA010000153.1:0-4556 GCA_964537365.1 uncultured Sandaracinobacter sp. | reverse complement strand
CGACAGCACCAGCCCCAGCATCGAGCCCATGAAGGCGAGCAGAAAGCCGAAGAAGCGCGGCACCGGATCTTCTGGCGACATATAGTAATGCGCATAGAGAATGACCAATGCGCCAATGCCCAGCACCAGTACGGAGAACAGCCAGGAAAAGCCATTCAGCCGCAGCGTGAGTTCAAGACCGAGTGAGGGCAGCCAGGGAATGACCACCCGCTGCACGCCGCCGTCGGCAATCGCCGGATAGAATCCCAGCAGCAGGATCAGCCCGGCAATGGCAATGGTGCCGGCCAGCGCGGCTGCGGGCGCCCGCCCGCGCACGGGCAGACAGGCGGCCGCCAGGCTGCCCAGAAAAGGCAGCGCCAGAATGACAAATAGGCCAGCTGCTTGCGGCATGTGCGTCCAGAATCTCCCGGCGAACAGAAGGTGCACCCGCGGGTGCGCATGCCTTATGGTGAATGACATGCCGCAAGCGCAAGCTTTCTTGACACATGAGTTGTGTGCCAATGACAAGATATCCACGGATTTTTTCGCACCGTTCTGGTGCGAAAGGGGGATTAACCCTCAATCGGCTGGTCTTCGCCACCCGGCACAGCGTCCGGAAAAGCACCTGGCGCGCGTTGATCGCCTGCCGGCGTGTCAGTAATGGCAGCGGCGGCCGATGCGGCAGCCAGTGATATCCGGGATCTGGGGCCATTCCAGATGCAGTTGCAATACTTCCGGAATTCCGAATTCCTGCAGGCTCTGCCGCAGCAATGGCACTTCATTGGCGGCGAATTCGGCGAAATGGCCTTTGGGAACCGCCAGCGCGCGCCGGCCAACCAGGGCCGCAGCGTTGCAGAAACTGACCTTGCCATCGAATGTGGCCCAGCTTTGGTTGGCACGCGTCGCATAAGTGTCAAAAGCGCGCTGACCGACGCGCGGGCCGTTGTTGCGGACGAAATATTGCACCATGGTGCGGAAACTTTGCGTCAGTTCATCGCTGTGCTGACGCAGAAACGCATTATAGACCGGCACCGTCGCCAGAAATGGCGAAAACTGGCACTGCAGCGCGGCGACATTGAGGCCGGCACGCAGCCTCCAGACCATGTCCGCGCGCGCTTCGTTCGTGCTCAGACCCGGAAGCGGAGCGGCCGCCTGCGCCTGCGCGCTGGCGGCTGTGCCAGGCAGGCTGAGGAGTGTCAGCAGGGCGAGGCAGGCCAGGCATTTTGCAATCGCCAGCTTCATCTGCCTGCCAATCAGCCGAGAACCTGACCAAGCTGCATGGCGACACCCATATCGCCTTCGACCTTGAGCTTGCCGGTCATGAAAGCCATTTGCGGGTTCTGCCGGCCGGCGGCAATGTCGGCGAAATCGCTGAGGGTGACCCGCACCCGGCAATCCGCGGCACCCTCTTCGTTCGAAACCGTGGCCGGATCTGCCTGCCCATCGATGCGGATGACTCCGTCATCGCCGAAATCAAAGATGACGCTTTTGCCGGAAATAGCGCCATTCTTCGCTACCCGATCCTCGATACCCTGGGTGATTTCATCGAGATTCATGGCTGCTACCTCTCAGATTCGCAAGTCTGGTTGAACTGGCTGGTGAACGAACTGCCGAATAGAAGAAAGGCCGCCCATTTGGCAAGGCGGCCTTTCCATGTTCTCAAGTCAGCATGAACAGCTGGCTGAGCAATGCCGGTTCATTCAGCGGCGGCAGGAGCCGTATCCGCTGCATCCGCGCTGTCTGCGCCGGCTTCACCTTCGATGTTCACTTCGGGCGCTTCCATGGCGCCGCCGAAATCATCGTCGTTCATTGCATCGACCGTGGACGTATCCGTTGCGCCCATATCGGCACCGGCTGCGGCTTCTTCGGACGCAGCGGTCGTGTCGGCTGCACTGTTGCCACAGGCAGCAACGAAAAGCGCAGCACCAGCAATCAGCGCCGCCGCCTTCGCCTTCAGAAGAACTTCACCCATATCTGACTCCATAGATTATTCTGTAGAAAGTTCCGGGGCGCCAAAACGCAGGCGCAACAACCCCCGAACCTTGCGAGCTTAGCGATTAATCCGACGGGTCTCAAGCGCCTTCCTGTATCGCCGCCGGGGCGGCAGTGATTGCCTGCAGCAGCGCCGGCAGGTGGCGATGGAGCGCTGCATCCAGATCGGCGATGCCGGCGCCCGGGGCCAGATCGACCAGCCGCGCTACGCCACGGCCGGCGATGCCACAGGGAATGATGGCGTCGAAATGGCTGAGGTCGGTGGCAACATTGATGGCGAGACCGTGAAATGTCACCCAGCGGCGAATGCGCACGCCGATGGCACCGATTTTGGCGATTCCACCAGCGCTGTCGACCCAGATCCCGGTTCCGGCATCATGCACAAAAGCGTGCACGCCGAAATCCGCCAGCGCGGCAATGACCCAGGTCTCCAGCGCGGTCACATAAGCATGTACGTCGCGGTTGCGCTGGCCCAGATTCAGCATGGGGTAGACCACGCGCTGGCCGGGTCCGTGATAGGTGAAGCGACCGCCGCGGCCGACATGCACGACCGGAAAACGATCGGCATCAACGAGATCGGCTGATTCGGCACTGGTGCCGGCGGTCAGCACCGGCGGGTGTTCGATCAGCCAGATCTGTTCGCGCGCGCCATTGTCGGCGATTTCGGCGACCAGCGCTTCCATGACCGCCAGCGTCTGCGTATAGGGGCTGAGGCCCGGCCGCACATGCCATTCGGGCGCGGGGGGCTGGCCGGTGGCGGTTTCTGCAACAACGGGCATGAATTTCCCCTAGGCGATCATGGGCGGAAATGCCATTCAATCCGGATACGAATGGTGCTTGGCTTGAAACTTCAAAACGGTTAATGTGCCGTTATGGGACCGCGTCGTATCTTAATCACTTTGCTGTCGTTTCTCGGCATGGCGCTGCTGCAGGTGGGGCCTGCCGCCGCGCCGGCCGCGGCCAGCAGCCTGTTTCCACAGGCGCCCTATGCAGCATTTGTCGCCGATGCCGACACCGGGGAGGTGCTGTATTCGCGCGCTGCCGATGCAGAGCGATTCCCGGCTTCCATCACCAAGGTCATGACCTTGTATCTGGTTTTCGAACAAATGGCGGACGGCCGCATGAAACCGGATGACAAGGTCGTCATGAGCCGCTTTGCAGCCAGCCAGCCGCCGTCCAAGCTGGGGTTGAAGGCGGGCGAAAGCCTGACGGTCGATCAGGCCATCCGGGCGCTGGCGACCAAATCCGCCAATGATGTTGCCGTAGCATTGGCGGAGCATGTCTCGGGCAGCGTCGGCAAATTCGCCGAACTGATGACCAAGCGCGCGCAGCAACTGGGTATGCGCCATTCGCATTTTGCCAACCCCAGCGGCCTGCCCGATCCCAGCCATGTCACCACCGCGCGCGACATCTTCATCCTGTCACAGGCGACCATACGGCATTTTCCGCAATATTATCAATATTACCAACAGAAAGAATTCCGCTTCGGCAGCCAGATTCTGAAGAATCACAACCATCTGCTCAGCCGCATGCCCGGCGTTGACGGAATCAAGACCGGCTTTACCCGGGCGGCCGGCTTCACCCTGGCGGCTTCCGCCGTGCGCGATGGCAAGCGTGTCATTGCCGTGGTGCTGGGCGGGCCTTCGGTCGCTGCCCGCGATGACAATGTCGAAAGCTTGCTGAGTGCGGCCTTCGATGTGCTGGAGGCGCGCAAGCAGGGGCGTCTGGTGAATGTTGCCGAACTTCTGGCGGAACCGCGCGATCTGAATGACCAGCTGCTGAATCAGCTGGTCGAACAGGGCAGCGGCGACTGACCTGCGGTCTGCCAGTTCTTCGTGGTCCTGAATCGGCCCGACCACAAATAAATCAGCCATAAACAAATCCGACCGACGGATCCGGGTACGGTTCCGGTCATCTGGTGGAATTGCGGCCGCGGCGAACCCGCGCCAGAGGCATGAGCCGCCACGGCAGCATGCCGGGGCCGGGGGCCCGGGGGGCCGATCTCATCCCGCATCGCGCAGAAAATGCTGCGCGGGATGCTTCGGTTGCTGCATCCGCCATCGACTTTGTGCAAGGGCGGGCCATAGGCCTGAAATCGAATCCGCACTGCGACCGGCGGCGCTTGTACGCGGTTTCCGGCTATTCGGTCAGCTCGTCCCAGGCCCCTTTCAGCCGGTCCCAGAAGCCCTTGGATTTGGGGCAGGCGTCGTCGCCACCGGCCGTGCTGCGGAACCCTTCCAGAAGTTCTTTCTGATGCTCGGAAAGTCCGGTTGGCGTTTCCAGCTCCACTTGCAGCACCATGTCTCCGGCGCCACGCCCGTTCAGTGCCGGCATGCCCCGGCCGCGCACGCGGAATTGCCGGCCATTCTGCGTCCCGGCTGGGATCTGCACCGTGACCGGCTCGCGATCGAGGCCGGGGATGCTGATTTCACTGCCCAGCGCTGCATCGACAAAGCTGAGCGGAACCAGTGCGAACAGCGTCGTTCCATCACGCTGCCAGAGTTCATGCGGTTTCAGATGGATGAAGATATACAGGTCACCGGGCTCACCGCCGCCGGGGCCGGCTTCGCCTTCGTCAGACAGGC
>CAZIAA010000152.1:0-4565 GCA_964537365.1 uncultured Sandaracinobacter sp. | reverse complement strand
CGATGATGCAATCGGTAAAACCAGCCTCGACATCGGCCGCCAGTTCCACGGGGCCAGTGATTACCCGATTGAGCAGCAGCGCCATGCCCGTCGCCGCCAGCTGCAGCGACACCGCGCCCGGATTGCGCGCATCACCCGAACGATCGAGCGCATGGCCCGGCACCAGCGTGCAATCCTGCAGAATCAGCGCACCCGGCGCGTCCGCCGCGCCTTCCAGCCGCAATGTGCCGCCATGCAGGCGCAGACCGTTCAATTCCACCCGGGCGTTGCGCCCGAGCGTCAGGGTGAACAGCGCCGGCAGGGCGATGGTCGGGAAACGGCCTTCGGCGGCGATGATTCGCAACAGCCCATCGTCCGGCACGGACAGGGTATCGCCCAACTGGTAATGGCTGCTTTCGTCCAGCCGGAATATGCCCTGCCCGCCGGCATCCGCGATCTGCGCTGCGATCACTTGCTGCGGATCGAGGGCGATCGCACCCTCGATCGAGCCGATCGCCGCCAGCCGCGCCTGTTCGCCGCCGCCGATCGCCAGCGGGCGGGCAAAATGGCAGGACAGCCGCACTGGTCCCGGCCGGTTATCGCCAACGACCAGCCGGCCGAGTTCAGGGTCGATCAATGTATGGGTGGCAGCGGATGTGCGATTCCAGGGTTCGTCACCCGCCGTGGCACGGTCGCCCAGATTGGCGACGCGGATTTCCGCCAGCGGCACTTCGACGCCATCGACGAACACCCGCAGGGCCGCGCCATCACCATAGAAACGGCCCGCATCCTCGGCCATGATGGCGCGGCTTATGGCAACCGGCAGATCGGCTTCGGACAGCGCCGGCTGCTCGATATCCGGCCGCGCCCGGGCGCGGTCGAACAGTTGCGCATCGCAACCCAAAGGGTGGAAGCGGAACATGCGTGTCCCGTCCACCACGGGTTGCGCGGCATGATTGCTGAGCGCCCAGGGCTGCCAGCCCCAGACATGCAGGCCGATATTGCCGATATTGAAGCGGCCGCGCGCGGGCGAATCGATGCGGCGCACTTCGACACCATGCGCCAGCCGCGCGAACGCCGTGCCGATGCGCGCCAGCGCGCGGCGGTCGCGGAAATCCACCGCCGCGCCCATGGCCGGATGCGGCAATCGCAGGCTTTGCGCATGCACCAGACGGCGGCCATATTCGACTGCCATGACCGGCAGGCCGGAGGCTTCGGCGGCGGCATGTTCGAGCGCCCGCAGCGTGCCGCGCCGCGCCCGCAGCGCCAGCGCATCCGCCACCCGGCCGCGCAGGTCCAGACCTTCGGGAATATCCTCAAGTCCCTGCATGCCCAGCAGGTCGCCCAGATAGGGAATGGCCCAAGGCGCGCAGGTTTCGATGAAGCTGTCGGCATAAGTGTCGGACAGCTGCTCATCCAGCACCTGCGCTTCGCGCGCAATCAGCGATGCCAGCGTACGCAGCGGCCCGAAATCTTCCGCCGGGCGCGGGTCATCGGCGGCCGTGCGCGCCTTGATGGCGGCGCCTTCGGCGGCATCGCGCAAGCGCATGAAGGCCGGCAGCAGCGCAAGGATTTCATCGGTCGAGAAATTCATTGCACGATCTCCAGCACGAGCCGGGCCGGATCGATGGTGAGCAGTTCCGCCGCCACGGGCGGTTTGTCGGCCGGGCCGGGCCGCCCGGTGGCCGCCACCAGCCGGGCCTGCAGTTGCGGCGTATCGCCGGTATAGAGCGCATCCAGCGCAACACCCTGCACCCCGGCCACGGCTTGCAGCACGGCAATCACTTCGGCCTGGCTGACGCCCTGCCCGAGATCGCGCGCATCGAAGGAAAATGCCGCCTTGAGCGCTGCGCGCGCGGCATCCTGCACGGCATCCGGCATATAGGCGGGATCGGCAAACAGCCGCGCCGAAACGCCAAAGCCGAGCGGGCGATAATTGCGTACGGCGACGATCATGTCCGCTTCGCCGGCGTGCTGCAGCGCGGCGCGCAGATTTTCGATATCGTCACCCGATTCCGGCAGCAGAATGCCGCCTTCGCCGGCAACGGTGATCAATATCGGCCGGGCAAAACCGACAAAGGTCCAGTCCGCCCGGGCCTTGGCAATGGCGGCAAAGCCGCGGGCGAAATTCTCATAATCCCTGAGCGTCACCACCCGCCCCAGCGTCAGCACGCCGACAGGCGCGTTGCGCCGCGCATCCGCCAGCCTTTCGCCATCCTTGCCGCCAGCCGGCGGCAGCGGGTTGGACACCGCCTTCAGCCCGACCGGCTTGGCCACCAGCAGCGACAATTGCCCGGCTTCGACATGGCCGGCATGGCCGGCGCCGGTGCGATAAAGTGCTTCGACATTGCCTTCCCCGGTCGGCAGGCGCGCGCCCTGCCGGCCGTCGCCAAAGACGACGGAGGTGCTGCCGTCTTCGGCGCCGCGCAGCACATAGACCTTGTCGTCCGGGCCGGCCGCGCGGAAATCCTCCACCAATTGCCACAGCACGCGATTGACCCGGACCTCGATCGCGGGTGCCATGCCGCGCGGGTTGCGCGCCGACACATGGGTGAGCGGCGCCGATTTCAGCCGGAAGCTCTGAAAGCTTTTGGTGGCATCGCCATCGCCCAGCAATTCGGCCAGGGTTTCGCCATGCGTCGCTTCGGCGACATTGGCCGAAATGCGCACCGTATCGCGCACATAACGCTGCGCCAGCGGCGTGCTGAAGGTCAGCAGCGAATGGCCGCGCAGAATTTCATTGCGGCGGATGACCCGCACTTCGGCCGCCATCACGCCGGCGAGATCCGCGCGTTCGCCCAGGATGGCAACGGTCTTGCCCGGCGCCAGCATCAGTTCGGGGGTGGCGATTTCAACCTGATCGGCGCCCAGTTCGCCAACGGCTTCGCCCACCGCGTCGCGGATCGGCAAATCGGCCAGCGGCAGCGGTTCGGGCGCGGCCCATAATGTTGCATTGCGGATCTGGAACCCGGTCAATTCCTGTTGCGAACCATCGGCCGCCATGCCCTTGGTCGGCACCGTCAGGCGTGTCACCCGGGCGGACTGGCCATAGGCTTCGACACCAACGGCTTCGACCGCCCGCACCTCTACCCATAATTCCAGCGCCCCGCCGCGGATCAGCACATGGCTGCCGGCCGTGATCGCGGCATATTCGCGATCGAGATAAAGATACTGCACGCCATAGGGCGCGCCGCCCAGCAGTGTCGCCGTGCTGGTAATCTCCGCAGGGGCCGCGACCGGCGGATCCTTGAGCCGGCCGGTGGCCGCGCTATTGCCGAAGAAGCCGGCCCGCAGCCGCAGCACATGCGGCCGGACCGGGCCCGGCTGGGCAAGGTCGACGGCCTGAATCGCCTGTCGCATCTGCACCAGATTGAGGTTGCTGGAGATGCTGGCGCGGCCGAGCGCCGAGACCGACCAGCGCCCCCGCGCCAGATTATCCGCCAGCGCCGTCGTGCTGACCCGCTGCGCCGCCGGCCAGGCCAGAAACGGCAGCAGCACGGGCAGATAGCCCATGGGCGGCGGCGCTTCGACGCGCAGCCGGACGATCTGCTGCTGGTCTTTGCTGATGTCGACGCTGGCCACCCGGCGCAGAAAGACCTTGCGGCTGCCTTCCTGCGTCGCCAGCGGCACATCGCCTTGCAGCAACAGCACGGCATCGCCCGGCTCCAGCCGTGGCGGCCCTTGTGTCAGGGTGATTTCGGCGCTGTCGGCATCGAGAATCTGCGGCCAGGCCATCAATGGCCGCAGGGCATTCCATTCCGCCCGCGCCGACAAGGTTTCGACGGTTTCGAACAATTGCGGCAATTCGCCCTCATGCGGAATGGAACGGACCTGCAGGCCGGGCGGATATTCCAGCGTTGCATCGGCGGCGTCATGCGCTTCGACTTCGAACATCAGATGGCAGGAGGCTGCCTTGGCTGGCGCCAGTTCATAGCCGATCAGCCGCACCAGCGCGCGCAGACGCCGCCGCCGGCTGGTGGTGCGCAGATAGCTTTCGTTCGCCTGTCGCTCGGCATAGAAGCTCAGATTATCCAGCGTTGCCGCCCAGGCATCCAGCAGCCCCAGGGTGAAATCCTCGCCATTGCGGCTGCGCAACGCTGCCAGACCGGGTCGGTTGCCATCGGCAAGACCACGCCGCAGACTGGCGAGAAAGCTGGCGTGGGTGCCGCTGCGGGCGCGCAATTGCGGCAGGCCGGCGCGGTTGTGGATTGCGTCGGGCGTCGGTTTTATGGCGCTCATCGGCCGCCTCCGGTGGTAATGATCAGCCGCCCCTCGCCGGGGTGGTTGGGATCGTTCGAAAGCACGGGAATTTCGCGCGGGCCAAAACGCAATACGCCGGCGGCCGTGGCATCGGCGGCACCCGCCCGGCGAAAGGCCGTGACCTTCAAATCAGCGACGCCCGGCACTTCCAGCCCGGCGCGATAGATATGGCTGAGGTAAACCAGGCTGCCAAAGGACAGATTATCGGGATGGAAAAAGCCGCGCTGGCCGTCTTCGGCGAGGCCGGCGGAAAAGCGCGCCGCCAATGCCCGCGCCACCTTGTCGGCAAAGGCGTCGGGCGCGGCACAGGCATGCAGCCCGATGGT
>CAZIAA010000151.1:2045-4574 GCA_964537365.1 uncultured Sandaracinobacter sp. | reverse complement strand
GCACGCTTGCCGCCCGTCGCTTCTCCGTCGTTCAGGCCGGCGTTGAAGGTCAGCGTTGCATCCGACCCCGGCGAACACTGGACGGAAATGGCGCCACTGCCATTGCCGTCGATTTCGCTGGTGGCGCTGGTGAACAGGGTGCTGTGGGTGCCGAAATCGAGCGTGCCAAAATCCACGCCGCTCGCGGCGGCGCTGCCGTTCACCTCGCAGGCAGAGGTCAGCGTGATGGTCGCGCCAACACTGCCAGTAACGCTCTGTGCCAAAGCTCCGATGGGCAGCAGAACGGCCAAAGCAGCAAAAACAGGCGCCGTGCGCCGGGCAAGTCTGATCATATGAATAGCCTCTCCAAAGTGCTCTGTATATACATTTAACGGAGAAAAACCAACTTCTTAAGCAAACTCAGGGAAATCGTCCGCCTTTTGGTTCCGAATGGGGACAGACAGCGTCGGATTTCATCACAGTCAGGGAGATGCAGCACCTTTGGTTATTTTCCCGCGGGCCGGGTCATCGATCGCATTGGCCAGACTGCGTCGGAACCGGGCAAGTGGCGGCCGCACACCATGCACGAGCAATGTTCGCCGAACTGTTTGTGTCGCCCCGGCAATCCTTACTCTGGCACCACGGTTTCCGACCTTGCGCACAAAGCCTGCGATAGTTGCCGCGCCGGATGAATCGAGCACAGACACTGCCGACAGGTCGATGACATATAGTTTGGGCTGGTCGCCGATATTTTCCAGCGCCTTGCCGACTGCTGTGGCTGCCCCGAAGAAAAAGGCGCCAGAAACACGTACCACTGCAACATTGCGATCGGTTGCCAGCCCGGAATCATAAGGAACGCGGCCAGCTCCATTTGCTGTATCGGCCTTGTCGCCTTCAATCCGCGGTATGGCACTATCAATGTCCACAGCCTGCGCCATACGATGAATGAACAGCAGGGCGCTGAGTGAAAAGCCGATGAGGATGCCGGTTGAAAGATCGACGAAGATCACCAGCAGAAATGTCAGCACCAGCACCAGTGCGTCCCCGCCAGATGCCCGCACAAGCGTGGCGAAAGCATGTCTTTCAGCCATGTTCCACGCCACCACCACCAGCACAGCAGCCAGAGCTGCCAGCGGAATCCACGACGCAAGCGGTGCTGCAACCAGCAGGAACATCAGCAGAAACAGCGAATGCAGCATGCCGGATACAGGCCCCTGCGCACCCGATCGCACATTCGTCGCCGTGCGCGCGATATTGCCCGTGACGCAGATGCCTCCAAATAATGGCGAAGCGATATTGGCTAGTCCCTGCGCCACCAGCTCGGAGTTGGAGCGATGCCGCCGCCCGGTCATGCTGTCAGCCACCACCGCCGACAACAGGCTTTCAATGCACCCGAGCAGTGCGAACGAGAATGCGTTGGGCAATACTGCAAGCACCCGCGCCAAACTGATGGCGGGCCAGTGCGGCATGGGAAACGATTGCGGGATGCCACCAAAACGACTGCCGATCGTCTCGACTGGCAGCTGCAAAAGGGCACTGAGCAGCGAGGCCACCACGACAGCGATCAGGAACGATGGCCATTGTGGACGGTAACGGCGGACGGCGAAGATCAGGCCGACCGCAGCCATCGCCAACAGCAGCGCCACCAGATTGAACGTCGGCAGCGCTCCGGCAAGAGCTTTCAGTTTGGGCAAGAGCGGCCCTGGTTCAGCCTCCAGCCTGAGGCCAAGCAGATCCTTGATCTGGCTGGCGAAAATAATCACGGCAATCCCTGCCGTAAAACCAATGGTGACCGGATAGGGGATATATTTGACGAAAGTGCCAAGCCGCAACAGGCCGAGCGCCAGCAGCATCAGCCCCGATAGCAGCACCGCCAGCAGCAACCCATCCAGGCCATGCTGCGCAACAGTCGCGGCCACCAGAATGATAAACGCGCCGGCCGGCCCGCCGATCTGGAATCGGCTGCCGCCAAAGGCGGACACAATGAAGCCACCGACGATCGAGGTGATAAGGCCACGTTCGGGGGATACCCCGGACGCAATGGCAATGGCCATTGAAAGCGGCAGGGCAACGATGGCTACAGTCAGTCCTGAAACCGCGTCAGCCTTCAGCTTGCCGAGATCATAGCCTTCCTTCAGGATGGTGACCAGTTTCGGTGTGTAAAGTTCGCGAAAGCCGTTTTTTGCGGCGGATGCAACCATGGAAATCCTTTCCGGTGCCGTCAGAAAAGCGGGGCGCCAGCCGGGCTGTGCCAGATGCCGTTGCCAGCGCTCCGCCATTGCCGGCTTATCACGGCAAAGCCGAAGACGGCGCCGCAGCAGCTTTCAGGCGAACGCCGCGACCTTCACCGGTGCTGGCAACCCGCTCGCCGATCAGCTCCACTCCTGCGCGGTCAAGTGCCTCCACCAGCTTGATCAGCGTGTCGATGGTACCGCGCACATTGCCCTGGCTTGCTTCCATTCGCTGGATGGTTGGCACCGACAGGGCCGCCATGCGGGCCAGTTCCCGCTGATCGATACCAATGAGCGCCCGGGCCGCTCGCATCTGCGC
>CAZIAA010000151.1:0-1945 GCA_964537365.1 uncultured Sandaracinobacter sp. | reverse complement strand
GGGCCAGTTCCCGCTGATCGATACCAATGAGCGCCCGGGCCGCTCGCATCTGCGCCGCCGTAATCATGGATCAAACATGAGAGTTAACATTCCATATTGCATACGTGTGAACATATATAATTAACAGATCTTTTGATGTCTAGCACATCTATTTACATCAAAAGTGGATCAGATAGCGCTGGAAACCGATTTCCGAAAGATCGAGATGTTTCCAGCGCACTCAGCATTGCGAAAAAAATGGGAGCATCGGATATGTGTCGTACAATGCCAGCTAAAAGAGCATGCCTGATGACAGCAGCAGTTTGTTCGCTGCTGTCATCAGTCTCCGCTGCTGCGCAATCGGTCTGGAACATCGATCCAACCGGTACCGGATATGTCGAACTGACCGGCGATGACCCGGCCCAAAGCTACGATCAGGTTCATATCGGTCGCCAATTCGGTGAGGGTGTGCTTGTTGTGCGTGATGGCGGACAGCTCTTCGCAACCGACTATATCCAATTGGGAAACACCGGCTCACCAGGCGCAGGCTTGGACGGGCCCGGCTATGCCAAGCTGCTGATCGAACAAACCGGCGAGGCAGCAATCAGCCCGGCCAAACTCATTCCACCCATGGTCGAGCAGTTCATCACCAGTGATCGCGGCTTTGCCAAGGCGCGCAAGGCACCCCCGAGCGGAAACAAAATCGGCAGGCTGCCGTAAATGGCCTGAAGCAGTTTTGTCGGAGGGGCATACATATGACGAGCCTCTGTCACCATGCTGGGCGGCCCTGATCAGCCGCGGCGGCCAAAAACAGCGCGCACCCGCCCACCAGCCTGGCGGCTACCGGTGCGCCTGCGCCATCTGCATTACTTCGTGGCGGTGGCCGAGCTCGGCAGCATCCGCAAGGCGAGCCGGGCGCTCGGCATTGCCCAGTCCTCGATCAGCCGCCGCATCCGCGACATGGAAGATGAGCTCGGCGCATCGCTGTTCCATCGCTCGCGCACTGGTGTCGCGCTGACCCATGCCGGCAAGCGCTTCTTGCCGAGGGCGCGATCAGCGCTGCAACAGATTGCAACCGGGGTGCAGGAGGTGTCAGCCGCAGGCAGGGTTACAAGCGGCCAAATCCGAATCGGCATCTTCTCCTCGCTGGCCGCCGGATTCTTGCCCGAATTGCTCAAAGCCTATCATGCGCAATATCCAGAGATAGAAATCCTGCTCAAGGACGCCAATCCGGCCGAGCATGTCGCGAGTGTGCGCAATCTGCGGCTCGATCTGGCGTTCATCACTGGCGACCAGCCTCGCGAAGGCTGCGAAAGCGAGGTGTTGTGGAGCGAGCGCGTCTTTGCCGTGTTGCCAACAGACCATCCGATTGCTCGCTATGCAGCGCTGGGATGGGACCAGCTCTATCACGAGCGCTTCCTGGTCAGCGAGTCTGCACCGGGCCCAGAGATCTACGACTATCTTGTGCAGCATCTGGCGGCTCTTGGCCGGCGTCCGGATATCCATACCCACAAGGTCAGCCGCGACAATCTGCTGGCGCTGGTTGCTACCGGGCACGGACTGACCATCACCAGCGAGGCCACAACCGGTGCGCTGCTGCCGGGCATCGTTTACCGGCCGATCACGGGAGAATCACTGCCGTTCAGTGCGGTCTGGTCATCACAGAACGACAACCCGGCCTGCCGACGTCTCCTCAGCATGGCACGGAGCATGGCGACAAGGCCTGACTAACGGGCGCTTTCGGGGGATGTTTTGAGCCCGATTTTGTGCTGGTGAGTTTATTTTTCAGAAAACATGTTGAAATACAAATGGTTAAAAGAAATCATGTCTGATGGCGGTGAGTTTTTGATTTTAGTTAGCCCGATCCATCGATCTAATTCTCTTTGCAACATATTGGTTTTATTGATCTTTATGGCGCGCCGCACCGGGCGAAGATGATAACTACGTTTACGCTATAGCCCTATAA
>CAZIAA010000150.1:0-4605 GCA_964537365.1 uncultured Sandaracinobacter sp. | reverse complement strand
CAGAGCAGCGGCGACCATCAGCAGGGCAAAAACGCGGATATCCTTCAATTCGCTCACTCTCTAGTGTCACATCAGTGTTTCCGGAGCCGAATATTGATGGCCGAATGACAGGAAAGTTGCGATTTGACAATAATAGAGAGTCAGGCGCTCTCGTCCATGTCGAGGGCATAACCAAAGGAGCGGACCGTGCGGATGATATCGCTGCCGCCACCGGTATTCAGCGCCTGCCGCAGACGCCGGATCTGGGCATCGACGGTGCGCTCATCGACGTCGCTGTCCTGGCCCCACACGGCATCGAGCAGGCGTTCGCGCGAAAACACCCGGCCCGGGCTTTCCATGAAATGCTTCAGCAGGCGGAATTCCGTGGGGGTGAGATCGATGCTCTGGCCAGCGCGTTTGACCCGGTGCGACACCAGATCCATTTCGATATCGCCATAGGTCAGACGTTCTTCGGTCAATGCCGGCCGCGCCCGGCGCAGCACCGCGCCCACCCGGGCAACCAGTTCGCGCGGCGAAAATGGTTTGGTGACATAATCATCGGCACCGGTTTCCAGACCGCGCACCCGGTCGCTTTCCTCGACGCGCGCGGTCAGCATGATGATCGGGATATGCGACGTTTCCGAATTGCGCCGCAGCCGGCGACAGACTTCAATCCCGGAGACACCCTCGATCATCCAGTCGAGCAGAATCAGGTCCGGCATGCTTTCCACCGCCAGCAGAATCGCTTCCTCGCCATCGGCGGTATGTTCGACGGTGAATCCCTCGGACTCGAAGTTATATACCAGCAGCTCGACTAGCGCGGCATCGTCCTCAACCAGAAGAATATTGCCCTTGCTCATCGCGCGGCTTCCGGCATTGCGTCGCCGTCGCGTTCTTCCACCCGCCGTCCGGTCGCGGCAAAATGCACCATTTCGGCGACATTGGTGGCGTGATCGGCAATCCGCTCCAGGCTGCGGGCGATATAGAGCAGATGCGTCGCTGGCGTGATTCCAGGCTGGTGTTCCGACATATAGGTCAGCAGCGTACGAAAGATGCTGTCGTAAAAGGCATCGACGGCATCGTCACGCTGACACACCAGAATCGCCTTGGCCGCATCACGGGCAACAAAGGCATCCAGCGCGTCATGCACCATTTCCGCAGCGATGCGTGCCATGGCCGGCAATGACGACAGCGGGTTGATGGTGCCGACATCCTCGATCACCGGCACGCGCCGGGCGATGTTCCTGGCATAATCACCAATCCGTTCGACCACGCCGGAAATCTTCAGAGTCGCAACCACTTCGCGCAGATCTTCCGCCACCGGGGCATAAAGCGCGATCAGCTGGACGGCGCTTTGTTCCACTTCTTCCTCGATGGTATCGATGCGCTTGTCCGCCGCCACCACCGATGCGGCCAGGGCGTGGTCCCGCTGGATCAGCGCGCGCATCGACTGTTCCACTGCGACTTCGGCGAGCCCGCCCATTTCGGCAATCCGCGCCCGCAACTGCTCGAAATCCTCGTCGAATGCCTTCAGGGTGCGTGTGGTTGTACCAGTCATATTGTCATCCATACCGTCCGGTGATGTAATCCTGCGTCCGTTCAACGCGTGGATTGGTGAAGATCTGCGCCGTCTCGCTGAACTCGACCAGCTCACCCAGGTGGAAGAACGCCGTCATTTGCGAAACGCGCGCGGCCTGCTGCATATTGTGGGTGACGATCACGATGGTGAAACGGTTCCGCATCTCGTGCATCAGCTCTTCGATCCGGGCGGTCGAGATCGGATCCAGCGCCGAAGTCGGCTCGTCGAACAGGATTACTTCCGGATTGATGGCGATGGCGCGGGCAATGCACAGCCGCTGCTGCTGGCCCCCCGAAAGCGCCAGCGCGCTGACATCCAGCTGATCCTTGACTTCGTCCCAGAGCGCGGCCTGGCGTAATGCATCCTCGATGCGGTCGGCCTCTTCCGATTTCGACAGCTTCTCATAGTGGCGCAGGGCAAAGCCGACATTGTTGCGAATGGAGCTCGCAAAGGGCGTCGGTTTCTGAAACACCATGCCGACCCGGCGCCGCAACACATCCAGCTGGTAGCGCCGGTCGAGAATATTGGCGCCATCGAGCCGGATTTCACCAGCTGCGCGCTGATCCGGATACAGTTCATAGATGCGGTTGAGCGACCGCAGCAATGTCGACTTGCCACAGCCGGACGGACCGATGATCGCCGTGATCGAATCCGCCGGGACCGCCATGCTGACATTTTTCAACGCCTGCGACCGGCCATAAAAAAAATCCAGATTGCGAACGTCGATCTTGATCATTTGCGCCGGCGCGAGCGGGGTCGGTTGCGGGCTCATTGCAATTGGCATTTCCATTATCTTCCTGCC
Source organism: uncultured Sandaracinobacter sp. (assembly GCA_964537365.1). GTDB lineage: Bacteria > Pseudomonadota > Alphaproteobacteria > Sphingomonadales > Sphingomonadaceae > Sandaracinobacteroides. Next base: position 2,245 of record CAZIAA010000150.1, on the reverse strand, counting down.
CCCTTGCGAACGAAGAAGCGCACCAGCAGATTGAGCAGCAGCACAAAGGCCGTGAGCACGAGCGCACCGGCCCAGGCGAGGCTCTGCCAGCTCTCATAGGGGCTCATCGCATATTGGAATATCACCACCGGCACATTGGCGATCGGCCCGCCGAGGTCCGCACTCCAGAACTGATTGTTGAGCGCCGTGAACAACAGCGGCGCGGTCTCTCCGGCGATGCGGGCGAGTCCGAGCAGAACACCCGTCACAATGCCGTTGACGGCCGCCCGATAGAGGATGCGCATCGTCACCAGCCGCCGCGGCAGGCCAAGCGCAAAGGCTGCTTCGCGCATGGTGTCCGGCACCAGCCGCAACGCTTCGTCGCTGGTGCGGATAACCACCGGCACGAGAATGACGGCCAGCGCCAGCGCGCCGGCATAGCCGGAGAAATGCCCGAGCGGGCGAACCACAAGTTCATAGACAAACAGGCCGATGATGATCGACGGCGCGCTCAGCAGGATGTCATTGGTGAAACGCACCGCCGCTGCCAGCCGGGTATGGCGGCCGTGTTCAGCCGTATAGGTGCCGGCGGCAATGCCGATCGGCACCCCGATGGCGAGCGCCAGAAGGACCATTGCCGCACTGCCATAAAATGCATTGAGCAGGCCGCCGCTTTGCCCGGGTGGCGGCGTCATCCGGGTAATGAGCGTCGGGCTGAGGGCAGCTGCCCCTTCGCTGAATGTGGTCCATAATATCCAGCCCAGAAAGAACAGGCCCAGAAGCGCTGCGGCACCGGCAAAGACCAGTGCCGCTGCATTGGCAATGCGGCGCCGGAGCACAAGAGCGTTCATCAACGTTTCTTCTCCGTCAGCAGGTCCATGCGGCGCAGCATCAACTTGGCCAGCGTGAGCACGATGAAGGTGACTGCAAACAGCAGCAGCGCCAGCGCAATCAGCGAGGATTGGTAAAGCGGGGTATCGGCTTCGGCAAATTCATTGGCAATGGCCGCTGCAATCGAATTGCCTGGCATCAGCAGCGACGCCGTCAGATCATGCGCATTGCCGATGACGAAGGTAACCGCCATGGTTTCGCCCAACGCACGGCCAAGGCCGAGGAAGATCGCACCCACCACTGCGGAGCGGGTGTAGGGCAGGGTAACGCGGCACAGCACTTCCCATCGGGTCGCGCCCAGCGCGAAGGCCGATTCCCGCAGCGCCGGCGGCACTGCGGCAAAGACATCACGGGCAACCGCCGAAATGAATGGTGTCACCATGATTCCCAGCACGATTCCGGCCGTCAGCATGCCAATGCCGATCGGCGGCCCGCGAAACAACGCGCCAATGACGGGCCATGGCCCGAGATTCGAATCCAGCCAGGGTTCGACATGATTGGCCATGAATGGCGCCAGCACGAACAGGCCCCACATGCCATAGATGATGCTCGGGATTGCAGCCAGCAGCTCGATTGCCATTCCAAACGGTCCGCGCGCCCAGCGTGGCGCAACGTCGGTCAGAAACAGGGCGATGCCGATGCTGACCGGAATGGCGATCACCATGGCAATCAGCGAACTGACCAGCGTTCCATAGATCGGCACCAGCGCGCCGAAGCGGTTCTCGACCACATTCCATTCGCTGCTGATGATGAAGTCCCAGCCGAAGGTCTGGAATGCCAGCCGTCCGCCCCAGGCCATCGACGCGCCGATCCCGAGCAGGAGCAGAAGCACCAGCCACGCGCCGGACGCCGTCAGCAGATTATAGAGCCGGTCCGCCAGATGGACGCGGGGGCCAGCCTGTGCTGCGCCCCCGGCCGATTTCATTGAAGAAGATATGATCCTTGATCCCATGATCGGTTGCGGCTGTTACTGGATCTTGTCCGCAATATAGGTTTCGATCTTGCCGGCCAGCACATCCGGAATCGGCACATAATCCAGCGACTGGGCCTGCGGTTTGCCTTCTTCCAGCGCCCATTTGAAGAAGCGCAGCGCAGTCTGCGTCTGGGCCGCATCGCGGGGCTTCCTGTCCATCAGGATGAATGTCGTCGCAGTGATCGGCCAGGCATCCGCCCCGGGCGCGTTGGTCATGATCAGGAAGAAGTCTTCCACCTTGTCCCATTCGGCGGTCGTCGCCGCGGCCTGAAAATTCTGCGCATTGGGGGCGACGAAATTGCCCGCTGCATTCTGCAGATAGGTCCAGGCCATGTTGTTCTGCAACACATAGGCATATTCGACATAGCCGATGGAATTGGGCACCTGCTTCACATAGGCGGC
>CAZIAA010000149.1:0-4610 GCA_964537365.1 uncultured Sandaracinobacter sp. | reverse complement strand
GGGCAAGATGATCGAGCCCAAATATGGCCGCGTCGTCAATATCGCGTCCACCGAAGCGCTGGGTGCAACCAAATATGACAGCGCCTATTGCGCGGCGAAGGCGGCGGTCACCGGGTTGACGCGGGCGCTGGCGCTGGAATTCGGCAAGGAAGGCATTACCGTCAACTGCATCTGTCCGGGGCCGATTCGCACCGGCATGACGGCGGAAGTGCCGGATGCGGACAAGGAGGTCTATGCCAAGCGCCGCACCGCCCTGCGTCGCTATGGCGATCCGGAAGAAGTCGCGCATATGACAGTGTCTTTGTGCCAGCCCGGCGCCAGCTTCATCACCGGCGCTGTCATTCCGGTCGATGGCGGGTTGATGATCCGCAACGCCTGAACTTCAGGCGCCGGTCGGATCATCCTCCAGCGGCAGTTGCGGCGCTGTGCTGTTTGCGGGCGGGCGCAATCCTAGATGCGCCCAGCCCGGCGCATTGAGGACGCGGCCGCGTGCTGTGCGTGCTACGATACCAGTCTGGATGAGATAGGGCTCGACCACATCTTCCAGCGTGTCGCGCGCTTCCGACAGCCCGGCCGCCAGCGTTTCGATTCCGACCGGCCCGCCGCCATAGAGGTCGGCGATCATCCACAGATAGCGCCGGTCCTGCGCGTCCAGCCCCAGCGCATCGACCTGCAAACGGTTCAATGCCTGATCGGCAAAGCCGGCGTCGACCGGCGCAGCATGGCCGGCGGCGAAATCGCGCACCCGGCGCAATAGCCGGCCGGCAATGCGCGGCGTGCCGCGTGCGCGGCGGGCGATTTCCAGCGCGCCATCCTCGGTGATGGCCAGCTGCAGCATGCGCGCGGCGCGCTTCACCACCAGCAGCAGTTCATCATCGGTATAGAACACCAGCCGCACCGGGATGCCGAAGCGGTCGCGCAGCGGCTGGGTGACGAGGCCGGCGCGGGTGGTGGCGCCGACCAGAGTGAAGGGTGGCAGATCGATGCGCACGGCGCGCGCCGATGGCCCTTCGCCGATCATCAGATCGAGCGAGCGGTCCTCCATCGCCGGGTAGAGAATTTCCTCCACCTGCGGTTGCAGACGGTGGATTTCATCAATGAACAGCACGTCATTGGCGTCGAGATTGGTCAATAGCGCCGCGAGATCGCCGGCCTTGGCGATGACCGGCCCGGAAGTGGCGCGAAATCCGGCATTCAGTTCATGCGCGATGATCTGTGCCAGCGTGGTCTTGCCGAGACCGGGCGGGCCGGCCAGCAGCACATGATCGAGCGCATCGCCGCGCTGGCGGGCGGCATCGATGAACACCCGCAGATTGTCGCGGGTGGCCTGCTGGCCGATGAATTCGGCCAGCGTTTTCGGGCGCAGGGCAATATCGCCGTCATCGCGGCGGGCGGCCGGGGCAATCAATCGGTCAGCGCTGTCCTGTGGCTCCATGCGCCATGTCCTTAAGGTCCAAACCCGAGCCGAACAAGGTCATGATCGCTCTGGCAAGAGCGGCGCCATGCTCAGCGATTGATCCGCTTCAGCGCTTCGCGGATGAGGGCGGGAGCCGCTGCGTCCTCGCTCAGATCGCGCAGGGCTTCGGCCACGGCGCGGGCGGCTTCATTGCTGCGGAAACCCAGATTCTGCAGTGCCGACAGCGCGTCCTGGGGGGCATTGCCGGGAGCAGTGGCGGAATCGGGCAGGGCGGCCAGAGTCGCATTGTCGATGCCGCCGGCAAAGGCCGGCACCTTGCCTTTCAGTTCGGTGATGATGCGCGCGGCGATCCGCTGACCAACGCCGGGCGCGCGCGTCAGCATGGTTTTGTCTTCCAAAGTGATGGCGCTGGCGATTTCATCGGGCGTCAGCGCCCCCAATATGCCCAGCGCCAGCCGGCCGCCGACGGCCTGCACCGTGGTCAGCAATCGGAACCAGTCGCGTTCGGCGGGATTGGGAAAACCGAACAGAGTGATGGCGCCCTCGCGCACCTGCGTTTCCACCAGCAGGAAACAGGCCGTGCCCAGCTGCATATTGGCCAGCGCGCGGCTGGACGCCTGCACCAGATAGCCGACGCCCTGCACTTCGATCACGGCATGGTCGGCGGCAATAGCTTGCACCACACCTTTCAAGGATGCAATCATGCGCCGATCCGACGCTGTGTGGCGCGCAGATGCGCATGGGTGATGGCGACGGCCAGCGCATCAGCTTCGTCGCTGCCGGGCGTGCCACAACCGGGCAACAGGCGCTGCACCATCGCCGCCACCTGCGGCTTGCCGGCGGAACCAGTGCCGACCAGCGCTTTTTTCACCAGCCGCGTGGCATATTCGGTCACCGGCAGCGCATCCATCGCCAGCAGCACCACCCCGCGCGCCTGACCGAGCTTCAGAGTCGATTGCGGATTGTGGTTGACGAACACTTCCTCGACCGCGGCTTCGGCCGGGCTTTGCGCCTCCAGCACGGCCTGCAGCCCGGCATAGAGCGTGCGCAGCCGCACCGGCAGAGGATCCTGGCTGCGGGTGGTGATGGCGCCATGGGCAATGTGCGAAATGCGGTTGCCATCGGCCGCAATCAGCCCCCAGCCGGTGCGGGTCAGGCTCGGGTCAAGGCCAAGGATTCGAATCAAAGCCGCTCCATGATCTCATCCGGCACGTCGTAATTGCCGTAAACCACCTGCACATCGTCGAGGTCTTCCAGCGCTTCGATCAGCTGCATCATCTTGCCGGCGTCTTCCTCGCCCAGGGTCACCCAGCTTTGCGGCCGCCAGGCCAGCTTTGCGCCCGAGGCTTCGCCCAATGTTTCTTCCAGCTGTTTCGCCACTTCGTGCAGGGTTTCGGCCGAAGTCCAGATTTCATGTTCCTCGTCGCTTGATTCGACGTCTTCGGCGCCGGCATTGACGGCGGCTTCGAATAGGGCGTCGGCATTGGCGACATCGGCTGGATAGGTGATGCAGCCGAGCCGGTCGAAGGCGTGCGAAACCGACCCCGATGTGCCGACATTGCCGCCATTCTTGGCAAAAGCAGTGCGCACGTCGCTGGCGGTGCGGTTGCGATTGTCGGTCAATGCCTCCACAATGATGGAAACGCCGCCGGGGCCAAAGCCTTCATAGCGCAATTCCTCGTAATTTTCCGCGTCGCCGCCTTCGGCCTTTTTCACCGCCCGGTCGATATTGTCCTTGGGCATCGATGCCGCCTTGGCCGCAGCAATGGCGGTGCGCAGTCGTGGGTTGAACACCGGGTCGGCGCCGCTGCGCGCGGCAGTGGTGATTTCGCGGGCCAGCTTGGAAAACAGCTTGGCGCGTCGGGCATCCTGCGCACCCTTGCGGTGCATGATGGTTTTGAATTTGGAATGACCTGCCATAATTCGGGACGCTTAGGCAAAACTGTCGCAATTGAAAAGATGCAGAGGTCAACGCAGGGTCGCCATCGCCTGTATCAGCAGGTCGGGGAAGGGCGAGTCCTGGCCTGTAGCTGGCAGTTGCCGGCCGGCATTAAGCGCAGTCTCGGCCGCTGGCCAGCGCCGGGCGGCAAGGGCCGGGGCCGTGCGGGCGACACAATGGCCTTCGGCAAAGCGCGCGACGAAAACCGTCGTTCGTTCGGAATGGCTGTCGATGGCGCTGGCGTGACCGCTGCGTTCGGGGATGCGCAGATCGATTCCGGTGATCAGTTCGCCATCGGCCAATGGCGTGGCATCGGCGGCTTCGAAAAAATCCTCGGCGCCATGGACTCCGTGGCTGGTGACAATGGCGGCATCGAGCGCCAGCAGTGCGGCTGGAACGTCGCTGCCGGGTTCATTCCCGGCAATGGCGCCGCCGAGGGTGCCGGAGCGCGGGTCGCGGCGGGCCATGGCAGCCGCCATTTGCACAAGACCCGGAATATGCCGGCGCAACAAGGGGCTGGCCGCCAGTTCTGCCGCTGATGTCAGCGCGCCGACATGCAGATGGGTGCCATCATCTTCAGCGATGCGCATGCCGCGCAGCGCCGTCAGGGCGGAAATGTCGATCAGCGTGTCGAAGCTCTGTTCGCCGCGCGCAATTGCCGGCAACAGCGCCTGACCGCCAGCCAGCCAGGCGGCATTGCCGGCAAAGTTCGCCAGCGCCTGGTGCAATGTTGCCGGGTGCAGCAGCCTGAAGGCGTTCACGGTGCAGCGATTAGTGGCATGGCCGGCTGCAGGCAAGGCCGGCTCCGGTCCGGCGCGGCGGATTCAATCGCCGCCGATTTCCAGCCCGAGTGCTGTCTTGTAGGTTTCCAGCAGCGCTTCCATTTCGGCGCGATCGTTGACGTCCATGCGGCGTAACCGCACGATCGAGCGCATGGTTTTCACGTCATAGCCATTGGACTTGGCTTCGGCATAGACGCCCTTGATGTCGTCGGCGATTCCGGCCTTTTCCTCCTCCAGCGCTTCGATGCGCTCGATGAAAAGCCGCAACTGGTCGGCGGAGACATTCGCAGTCGACATGGTGATTCCTTGGAAAATGCATGAAAATGGCGGTTCTGCGCGGGCTCTATGGCGATTACGGCCTTTGCGCAACCGCGCCCGCGCCGCTATGGCGCTGCGGCCATGCAGCGCGACACGGAACAACCACAGGACAGGTGGCCGGCGCCGGATCGGCCGCAGGCTGGCCATTATGCCG
>CAZIAA010000148.1:0-4622 GCA_964537365.1 uncultured Sandaracinobacter sp. | reverse complement strand
GCGAGAAATATAACAAGGTCGTGGACGCCTGGTCCAAGTGCGGCGACATGGTGGCCGCCGAAATGATGAAGGAAATCTCCGCGCGCCCGATCGACCCGGAAACCGGCCGCGAACGCGAGATCAACTCCGTCTATATGATGGCGCACTCCGGCGCGCGGGGTTCGCAGGCGCAGATGAAGCAGTTGGCGGGGATGCGCGGGCTGATGGCCAAGCCTTCAGGCGAAATCATCGAAACGCCGATCATCTCCAACTTCAAGGAGGGGCTGACCGTCCTTGAATATTTCAACTCGACGCACGGCGCCCGCAAGGGGCTGGCCGACACCGCGCTGAAGACGGCCAATTCCGGCTATCTGACCCGGCGTCTGGTCGATGTGTCGCAGGATTGCGTGGTGCTGGAGGATGATTGCGGCACCGAACGCGGCCTGATGATGAAGACCATCGCCGAAGGCGGGTCGGTGATCGTTTCCCTGGGGGAACGCATTCTCGGCCGTACCCTGTGTGACGATGTTCTCGATCCGCGCAGCGGTGAAGTGCTGTTCGCGCGCAACACCATGATCGAGGAAAAGGAAGCAAAGGCCATCGAGGCGGCGGGCGTCACCGAAGTGAAGATCCGCTCGCCATTGCTGTGCGAGGCCGAACATGGCGTTTGCGCGCATTGCTATGGCCGTGATCTGGCCCGCGGTACGCCCGTCAATATCGGCGAAGCGGTCGGCGTGATTGCCGCCCAGTCGATCGGTGAACCGGGCACGCAGCTGACCATGCGCACCTTCCACATTGGTGGCGCGGCGCAGGTGAGCGAGCAGTCCAGCCATGAATCGCCCATTGATGGCGTGGTGGAATATCGCAATCTGCCGGTCATCACCGACAGCCGAAACCGCCGTATCGCCATGGCGCCGACGGGTGGCGAAATCGCCATTCTGGATAGTGAAGGGCGCGAGCGTTCGACGCACAAGATCGTCTTTGGCGCGGTGCTGGCGGTCAGCGATGGCGAAGTAGTGCAGAAGGGCCAGCGGCTTGCCGACTGGGACCCCTATACCCGGCCGATCATCACCGACCAGCCGGGCGTGGTGCGCTATCGCGATCTGGTGGATGGCCAGACGCTGAAGGAAGAAGTCGATGATGCGACGGGCATCTCCAACAATGTCGTGTCGCAGTTCAAGACCGGCAAGTCGAAGACCGATCTGAAGCCGCGCATCATGCTGGAAGACAAAAGCGGCGAAGATGGCGGCCGCTTCCTGCTGCCGGTCGGCGCCGTGTTGTCGGTGTCGGACGGGCAACGGGTGGAGGCCGGCGATGTGCTGGCGCGGATCCCGCGCGAAGCCGCCAAGACCCGCGACATTACCGGTGGTCTGCCGCGCGTGGCCGAATTGTTCGAAGCGCGCGTGCCCAAGAACAACGGCATCGTTGCCAAGATCGACGGCCGCATCGTGTTCGGTCGTGAATACAAGGCCAAGCGGCGGGTGGAGATCCAGCCCGAGGATGAGGCGCTGGAGAAGGTGTCCTATCTGCTGCCGAAGAACCGGCCGCTGACGGTGCAGGAAGGCGATTTCGTGCACCGGGGCGATTACATCGTCGACGGGCCGGCCGATCCGCACGACATTCTGGATGTGCTGGGCGTCGAGCGGCTGGCGGAATATCTCTGTGCCGAGATCCAGGAAGTCTATCGGCTGCAGGGCGTGAAGATCAACGACAAGCATATCGAAGTGATCGTGCGCCAGATGCTGCAGAAGATCGAAATCACCGATGGTGGCGATTCGACGCTGCTGCCCGGTGAGCAGGTCGACCGCGAAGAACTGGAAGAAGTGAACGCCAGGCTGCGCACCCAGAAGAAGCGGGGCGCCGAAGGCAAGCCGATCCTGCTGGGCATCACCAAGGCCAGCCTGCAGACCCGCAGCTTCATTTCGGCGGCGTCCTTCCAGGAGACTACCCGGGTGCTGACCGAAGCCGCGGTTGCCGGCAAGGCCGACACACTGGTTGGTTTGAAGGAAAATGTCATCGTCGGGCGCCTCATCCCGGCCGGCACGGGTGCGGCGGTCGGCCGGCTGCGGGTGGCGGCATCCAGCCGTGATGCAGCGCTTCGGGCACAGCAAAAGGCCCTGCTGGCTGCGACGGAGGTGGCCGAAGCCGTCGAAGGCTGAGCCTATGCCAGATACCCCCACCCTTTGGCCCGCAACCGGGCCGAAGGATGGGGGCGTGGCAGCTGGGCGCTGCTGATTGCAGGCTTCGGGCTGGTCGGGCTGGCGGTGCGGCGGCGCGAGAAATCCGCCGCCACCGCTTGACAATCGATTTGGTGACGGACAAATGGCCCGGTGACGCACGCACCGGGCCATTGTCATTTGCCGTTTTCCCCCTCTGCTGAGGGGTAGCACCGGTTTCAATGGCACAGGGCAAGAACGGACGGCCGCTGCGCGTGGCGTTTTTTTCCGGCAATTACAATTATGTGAAGGATGGCGCCAATCAGGCGCTCAATCGATTGGTCGGGCGTCTGCTGGCGCGCGGTCTGGAAGCGCGGATCTATTCGCCGGTCGTTGCCGAACCGGCCTTTCCCCCGATCGGCACTCTGGTCGGGGTGCCATCGGTGCCTTTGCCCGGGCGCAGTGAATATCGCATGGCGCTGGGTCTGCCGCGCGCGGCGCGGGCGGATCTGCGGGCTTTTGCCCCGGATGTGGTGCATCTGGCGGCGCCTGACTGGATGGGCTTTGCCGCCAAGAAATGGGCGCTGCGCCATGGCGTGCCGGTGGTTGCGTCCGTGCACACCCGTTTTGAAACCTATTTCGCCTATTACCGCATGGGGTATCTGCGCCGCAGCGTGGAATATCTGTTGCGGCGATTTTACCGCGATCTGGTGGAAATCTATGCCCCGTCCGAAGGCATGGCGGAATTGCTGCGCAGCGGGGGCTATTCGAAGCGGGTGAAAATCTGGAGCCGTGGTGTCGACCGGCGGATTTTTCGTCCGGAAGCCAGAGACTTGCAATGGCTGCGGCGCACCTGCCCGGGCATGGAAGGGCCGGTCATCGGCTTTGTCGGCCGGCTGGTGCCGGAAAAGGGGCTGGACGTGGTTGCAGCCAGCATGGCGCTGTTGCGGCAGCGCGGTGTGCCGCACCATCTGCTGGTGGTGGGCGAGGGGCCGGCGCGGCAGAATTTCGAAGCCATGGTGCCGGAAGCCAGCTTTACCGGCTTTCTGAGCGGGGAAGAACTGGGCCGGGCCTTTGCCAGCTTTGACGTCTTCCTCAATCCCAGTGTGACCGAAGCCTTTGGCAATGTGACGCTGGAGGCGATGGCGTCGGCGGTGCCGACCGTGGGCGCGGCTGCAACCGGCACCAGTTCGCTGGTCGTCGACCATGTCTCGGGGCGGTTGATCACGCCGGGGGATGCAGTGGAATTCGCCGATGCCCTGCAGGCCTATTGCGCCGATCCGGAATTGCGCCGCACGCATGGTCTGGCGGCGCTGGAACGCGCGCGCGCCTATGACTGGGACAGCATCAACGACAGCGTCATTGATCGTTATTTTCAACTGGCCCGCTGCGCCTGAGCGCGAAACAGCGTTGAATTGTGCCACATGCCATCTATATTGGCGGTGCCGCACTTGTTGCGGAGATGGCGATGAATGATGCCGACATAGTAGGTACAGCGGACCCGGGGGCAGTACCCGGCGGCTCCACCATAAGCGCGCTTTGTTGCGAAGCGGGCTTCTGAGGGGGCCGAACCAGGATAGACGTGTGCACGAACATCGGTATTTTTGCCCGGCCTGATTAAGCCGTGAAACTGGTCAAAACCTACAAATGCCAACGATAACGAGGCATTTGCGATTGCAGCGTAACCTGTTGGCCTAAGGGCCTTGGTTACAATGCTTGAGCAGGGTTCGGGCCGAACCCGGTAACAGAATCGGACACCAGCGGCAGGCAGGCGCGCCGGGCAACAGAAGCGCCTGCACTTTGCATGATGCTGTCTGTGGCGGGCTGGCGGATGGATCCTGTCGCGCCGGGCGGGTGGAATGTGCCGCCCGAACCTGCCGGCTGGCCGGGCATTTTTGCCGGGTGCCGGCCGCGGGCTTGACGATGGCGCGGCTTGCCGTCAGTTGGAGCACGATTTGTGATCGCGGGGATAAATTGATGAACGAACCGCCTGATTCCCATGAGCCGCTCGACAGTCTCATTCCCTATGACGAGATTGTGCAGGACTGCCTGCGCGGCGTGGTGCGGCATGTGCTCGAGGATGTGGTGAAAAGCGGCGGCCTGCCCGGCAGCCACCATTTCTTCATTGCCTTTCACACCCGTTACCCCGGAGTCGATCTGCCGAAGCATCTGTTGGAACGCTATCCCGAAGAAATGACCATTGTCATTCAGCACCGCTATTGGGATCTGCAGGTGTTCGACACGCATTTCGAAATCGGGCTGACCTTCAACCAGGTGCCGGCCAAGCTGCATATTCCCTATGGCGCGATTTCGGGATTCGTCGATCCGGCGGTGAATTTCGCGCTGCAATTCGCAGTGACGCCGACCGCGCCGGAGCCGGATCCGGCCACGCCCGCGCCGGACCCCGATGCCCCGGCGCCCGATGGGGATGCGGGTTCCAATGTCGTGAGTTTTGATTTCAGACGAAAGAAGTAAGATATGCGGACC
>CAZIAA010000147.1:0-4662 GCA_964537365.1 uncultured Sandaracinobacter sp. | reverse complement strand
GACGCGAAAGCCGGGGGCGAATTCCGCCAGCAGCGCCAGAGTGCCGAGAAGAACGCCCGCGAAATAGGCCAGGAACCAGGGCCGGGCGTGGCGCTCGATCACCAGATCCTGCACCCGGGGGGTGGGCGCCTTGCCCAGCACCGGGCCATAGCTTTCGAGCCAGGTCATGAAGGCCGTGATCTTGTAGAGCTGGGACAGCCCGAGCCCGGACAGCCAGCCCAGCGTCAGCAGGAAGACCAGCGCGCCGATATGGCGGCCAAGATTGCCAGTCAGCAGCAGCGCCAGCAACAGCAGCACCGACAGCGCCAGACAGGCCAGTGCATAGGCAGCCACGCGGCTGTTGAGTTCGATGATCGGGCGCCGGCGCTGACGGTAGATGGTGACGATGTCGCGGCCGTAAAAGCCCAGCCCGGCAATGCCAAGGCCGAGCGCGGCGATGAGTGCCAGCCCCGGGCTGCCGTCCACGGCGGCAATGATGCCGCCAAGGATGGCGACTGTCAGGCTGGCACAGCCGAGATAGAAAGCGGCGCGGGTGGTGGCGCCGTCCAGTTCCGGCGCCAGCATGAACATGGCCAGCAGTCGGTAACTCACTCCAAAGGCGGTGAAGGTCAGCCAGCCGCCCAGTCCGGCGATGACATGGATGGATACGCCATTGCGGGTGAGGGCCGCAAGCGTGGCGTTGCTGGTCGCGCCTTCGAGCACGAGCGCGAAAATCGTGCCAAGGCCGGCGGCAAAGACCAGACAGACGAGGCCGGCGACGACAAACCGCGCCGGCAGCGCCACATGGGGCGCCGCGCGAAGCGTCAGCAGCAGATCCCAGATGACGATTGCAAAACCGGCGATCAGCAGCAGCGGGCCGATGGTCAGCAGGCGCAGATTGCCGCCGATGCCTGTGGCCAGATGCCAGAAACCGCACAGCAGCGCGATCAGGCCGGCGACCAGCAGCAGCAGCGCCGGCAGCCCCCAGCCATTGGCGTGCAATTTGGTGGCGACCAGCACGGGCACGAATTGCAGCAGCGCCCCGCACATCAGCAGGCTGAGCCAGCCCAGAGTCACCAGATGGACGACAATCAGGGTTTCCGGCGCGGTCAGGGTCGTGGCCGGATAGCCGAAGCCGGCGGCCATCAGAGCTTCAGCCAGCAGCAGCGCCAGCAGCGCGGCTGCGAAATAGGCCATGGTCCAGCGGGAAAGCGAAGCACCGATCATCGCGACCTCGATCCGGCGAAGGCGGCGGCGCACGGCATGGCCGGCGCCGCCGCCATGGGCTCAGGCGTCTGCCGGGCGGGCGATTTCCACCCGCCAGATGTCCGGGCCGTTTTCCAGATAGGTCCAGGTGAACTGATCCGGATATTCCGCATCCAGCTGATAGTGCAGCGGTCTCGGATCATGATCGTTGGTAATGGTCAGGCTGCCGCCGGGCGTGAGCGAGTCGACGATGGCGAAGATCTGACGGTGACGTTCGCGCGGGATGATGGTGCGCACGTCCAGCGTGTGGGTGTCAGGCATGCTTTCCTCCTGCCGCCAGGCCGGCGATCATCGCCAGCGGGCAGGGTAAGGATTGATCCAGATCAAAAATCTTGTCAACGAATCGGCTCTGTGTCTGATGGTCGCAGCCGGTGCGCTGCATCACAGATTTTCGAGATGGTCGCCCGACAGTTCCAGCAGCTGGCGGCGGTCGAGAATTTCCAACGTGCGCCGGCCCGGCAGGCGGATCAGCCCGGCGGCGCGCATGGCCGAAAGCTGTCGGCTGACGGTTTCGATGGTCAGTCCCAGCAGATCGGCGATCTGCTGTCGGTCGAGCGGCAGTTCAAAGGAATCGAGTGCAGCTTGTGGCTGGGGCTGGCTTTCGCCCAGCCGGCGGGAAATCTCCAGCAGGAAGCTGGCAATGCGTTCGGGCGCTGATTTGCGCCCCAGCAGCAGCATCCCGCGTCGGGTGCGGTTCAGTTCCTCCAGCGTGTGTTCGAGCAGACGCCGGCCGAAGTCCGGCTGTTCGAACAACAGCCGGTCAAAGGCGGTCTGCGGAAAGATGCAGACCTGTGCATCGGTCAATGCCGTGGCGCTGACCTGACTGCGGTCGCCGAATGGCCTGCCGATGAAATCGGCCGGATAGACGACGCCGACAATCTGTTCACGCCCGTCGCTCAGCGAAATGGAGAGCTTCAGCACACCCGCGACGACAATCGCAGCCAGATGCAGATATTCGCCTTCCCACACCAGCGTCTGTCCCTTGCGCAGCGTGTCCGTCCGGCCTTCCTGGCCATATTGGTCGCGCATGGTGGGGGATATGGCGGTGCAGATGGCGCGCGCGCGGACAGCGCACATGGTGCAACGGCTCGGTGACCGGGTCGCGGATTCATGTGCCTTGCGCGGTTGCGCGTCTGCCAGCAGTCGCTGCAATTTCATCCCTCGCTCTGCCTGTCTGCCTTGAGCAGTCTTCCAATGGGAACATGAGTGAACGCAACGCATCTGTAAAGCCATTGGTCATGTCGTCACATCTCTTGGCGAACCCGGGCGGGTGCGGCAGTCTGTCGGGAATTGCCGGCGATTGCGGACCGGCCCGGACCAGCGGGAAAATGAATGGCCATGGTCGACAAACTGAAGCTGGAACTGCCGTTGCTGTTGCCGGAAATTCCGGATGCGGCCGACGCCTGCGTGGAACGGCTGATCGACACCATTGCCGCGCGTGACGGCATAGAGACCGTGCATGTCGTGCCGCCCGATACCGGGCCGGCGCTGCTGTGCATCCATTTTGATCGCAGCCGCATTTCGCTGTCGCGAATCCGGCAGCTGGCGCATGCGGCCGGGGCGCGAATCACCCGGGACGTCGGGCATCAGAGCTGGCGGATGCAGGGGGATGTCCACCCCCGCCGCGCTGCCGTTCTGCAGGACATTCTGGCCGGTATCGACGGCATTCTGGATGTCGGCGTGAGCGCGACCGGCATTGTCCGGGTCGAATATGACCGCAGCCGGTTGTCGGATGCAGCCCTGCGCGATCAGCTGCGGCTGCATGTGCCGGAAGGGCTGTCACTGCTCTGGCCGGCCGCGGATCTGCAGCTGGACGAAGCCGCTGGCCCGCCGCCGGCCCGGGCCGGCCACCACCATCACCATCATGGCGGGCTGTCCGGACGTTTCAGCGAATTGCAGTTGTCGCTGGCGGCCGGGATCTGCCTGCTGGCCGGCTTTGTCGTGGAAAAACTGTGGCCCGGAGCAATTCTGCTGCCGCTGGCCGGTTATATTCTCGCTTATCTTCTGGGCGGCTTTTTCACCTTGCGCGAAGTGATCGACAGTCTGCGCCTGCGCCGCTTCGAAATCGACACGCTGATGCTGGTTGCAGCGCTGGGCGCTGCCGCACTGGGGGCCTGGGCGGAAGGTGCCTTGCTGCTGTTCCTGTTCAGCCTCGGGCATGCGCTGGAGCATGCCGCCATGCATCGGGCGCAAAGTGCGATTTCGGCGCTGTCATCGCTGTTGCCGGAACAGGCGACATTGCGCCATGGCGATGGTTTGCGTGTGGTTTCGGCCAACAGCCTGCGGCCGGGCGATGTCATTGTCGTGAAGCCGCATGAACGCCTGGCGGCAGATGGCTTCCTGTTGTCCGGCCGCAGCAGCGTCGATCAGGCCTCTATCACCGGGGAAAGCATGCCGGTGGACAAGATCGCCGTGACCGATGCCGCCGAACGCGCGCGGGCGCGCGCGCAGCCGCAGGCGATTGCTGCCGAATCCACACTATTTGCCGGCACCATCAATGGTCAGGGCCTGATCGAAGTGGAAGTGACCTGCCCGGCCGGGCAATCGACTCTCGCCCGAGTTGTGCAACTGGTCAGTGAAGCCGAAACCCAGCGTTCGCGCGTCGAACACTTTTCCGCCCGGGTAGAGCGGCTGTTCGTGCCGGCCGTGCTGGTTCTGGCCGTGCTGTTGCTGTTTGCCTGGGTCATTGTCGATGAGCCTTTTTCGGCGAGTTTTTACCGCGCTATGGCGGTGCTGGTGGCGGCCAGCCCCTGTGCGCTGGCCATTGCCACACCAAGCGCCGTGCTGGCTGGCGTTGCCCGGGCGGCGCAGGCCGGCGTGCTGGTGAAAGGCGGCGCGCCGCTGGAGCAACTGGCAGCGGTGCGGACACTGGCCTTCGACAAGACCGGCACATTGACGACTGGCAAGCCGCGCCTGTGTTCGCTGCGGGTGGCGGATGGCGCCACCCGGGCCGAGCTGTTGACCACCACCGTTGCGGTGGAAAGGCTGAGCGATCATCCGCTGGCGCGCGCCATCGTCCGGGATGGCGCACAATGGCTGCAGCAGCAGGGCGGGGATGCAGTGGCGGCGCCAGACGTGACGGAGGTGGAAAGCCGGCCGGGGCATGGCCTGTCAGCGACGGTCGATGGGGAATCGGTGTGGATCGGCCGCATCGAGACCATGGCGGTACAAGCTGGCGATGTGCCGGCTGGTCTCGGCGCGCTTGCTGCGGAACTGCGTGCCCGTGGCGAAACCGTTGTTGCCGTGCGCCGCGGCGGGCGGGATCTGGGCGTCATCGGCCTGCGGGATCAGCCGCGGCCGGATGCCGCCGATGCCATTCGCGACCTGCGCGCGCTCGGCATCGGTCAGATGGTCATGTTGTCGGGCGACAGCCAGCGGGTGGCGCAGGCGGTTGCAGCCGATCTCGGGCTGGATGCC
>CAZIAA010000146.1:0-4684 GCA_964537365.1 uncultured Sandaracinobacter sp. | reverse complement strand
ACCACGCTGGAAGCCGGCTGGCGCGGCACTGCCGGCATGTTTGGCTGGGACGCCGTGCTCTATCACAGCTGGGTGACGAACGAACTGCTCAGCCTGCGCGATGAAAGCGGTACGTCACTGGGCGCGGCCAATGCCCCGCGCACCCGCCATCTGGGGCTGGAACTGGGCATCAACGCCCAGCTTGCGCCGACATTCACAGCCACCCTTGCCTATACCTGGCAGGATTTCCGCTTTCGCAACGATCCCTTGCGCGGCAATAATCGGCTCGCCGGCGCGCCGCGCCACTGGGTCAATCTCATGCTCGACTGGCAGCCGCTGCAAGTGCTTGATCTGCACGCCGGGCTGCGCTGGATGCCGCAGAAAACTCCGGTCGACAATCTGAACAGCATTTACAACGACCCCTATGCCGTCGTCGATCTGCGCGGCGAATTGCACATCGCCAGCGGTGTCTCGGCCTTTGCCGAAGTGACCAATGTCTTTGACAAGACCTATGCATCGTCGACATTGATCGTCGATCAGGCCCGCCCCGACCAGTCGGCCTATCTGCCTGGTGACGGCCGTGCATTCGGCGCCGGGATCCAGTTCCGGTTCAAGTGATTCAAGATGGAGGAGAAAGAAGCATGCCGAAATTCCACATCGCACTGACGCTATTGGCAGCGGGGCTGCTGGCACCCCTGGCGGCTACGGCGCAGACCGTAGCCGTGGACACAGCAGCACTGCCACATCGCGCCGCGCATGGCGACGGCCAGATCAGCCCGCTTGCCCTTGCGTCTGATGGCAAACCGCTGACGGCCTTGCTGCGCATCCCCGATGGCAAGGTCCTGGCGCCGCATGGCGCCGGCACCACGGCCATTCTGACCGTATTGTCGGGAACGATCTCCTGGGGTGACGGCGATCAGATCGACCCATCCAAAGAGCGGACATTTGGCCCCGGCAGCGTCCTGCGGGTGCAAGGCAATCACTGGGCAGCTGCACGCAACGGTGAGGTGCTGGCACAGGTCGTGCGCCTGCCCGAAGGCAGCAAGCTGACGCCCGTCAGCAAGGGCGAAAACAAGCAGGCCGCGCAGGGCAACTGAGGGGCGACTGAGCTGTCCGATTCTCCCGGAATCCGGCGCCCTGTCATCGGGCGCCGGATTACCGGTGGGGACGGCTGTCCCGTTCAGATCTGCTCCAGTCCCGGCGTTGAACTGACGCCGTGGATGCTGATGTCGGCGCCGATGAATTCCTGGGTATCATCGAGGCGCAGCCCCATGCGCCACTGCAGCACGCCATAGACGATCACGCCCCCGACCAACGCCACCACGATCCCGAGCAGCGTTCCAACCAGCTGCGCCGCAAAGGATACGCCGCCCAGCCCGCCCAGCGCGCGGATGCCGAAAATGCCAGCGGCGATGCCGCCCCAGCTGCCACACAGGCCATGCAGCGGCCAGACGCCGAGCACATCATCGATGCGCCAGCGGTTCTGGGTCAGCAGGAACAACTTGACGAACAGCGCCCCGGCAATACCCCCCGTCAACAGCGCCCCCAATGGGTGCATGATGTCCGATCCGGCGCAAATCGCGACCAGCCCCGCCAGTGCACCATTGTGGATAAAGCCGGGGTCGTTGCGCCCCATGACCATCGCCACCAGCAAGCCGCCAACCATGCCCATCAGCGAATTGACTGCAACCAGCCCGGAAATATCCTCCAGCTGCTTGGCGCTCATCACATTGAATCCGAACCAGCCGATCACCAGAATCCAGGTGCCAAGGGCCAGAAACGGAATGCTGGAAGGCAGATAGGGTGTGAGCCCGCCATCCTCGCGGTAACGCCCTTGCCGTGGCCCGAGAAACAGCACGGCAACCAGCGCAATCCAGCCACCCACGGCGTGCACGACGACGGAACCGGCAAAATCGTGGAACGGCGCGCCAAACCAGCGGGTCAGCACGGCCTGCACGCCCAGATTGCCGTTCCAGACAATTCCTTCAAAGAATGGATAGATAAAGGCGACCAGCAGTGCCGTCGCTGCCAGCTGCGGGTAAAAGCGCGCCCGTTCGGCAATGCCGCCGGAAATGATCGCTGGAATGGCCGCTGCGAAAGTCAGCTGAAAGAAGAAGCTGATCAGGCCGAAGCCATGCGCGCGCGCCAGCGATGGCGCGCCCTGGAGAAAGTTCATGCCATAGGCAATGGCGAAGCCGATGAAGAAATAGGCCAGAGTCGAAACGCCAAAATCCGACAGGATCTTGACCAGCGCATTGACCTGATTCTTTTTTCGCACCGTGCCGAGCTCGAGAAAGGCAAAGCCGGCGTGCATGGCCAGAATAAGGATGCAGCCCAGCAGCAGGAAGAGGATGTCTTCTGAATTCGTTGTGTGCGTCATGATCGACCTCGTGAGTCCGCGGCAAGCGGCTCCGCACAGCAAGGACCCGGTCCGGCTGGAACCAAAGCAGGCCTGGTGCGCGCAAATACGGATGAAAAATAAAGGCGGGTTACCGCGCGCAGGCCGCGCGATATTTGCCAAAGGGCGGCGGCCGCTGGTGGCGCGAATAATTGCTCAAAAAATGCGGCCCCCAACCAATAATCGGGAGCGGACAGGGCATGAGCACAGCACCGGCCGGCCGCGCCGGCCGGTGGCGGGATGCAAAGGCAGAAAACGGGACAGGCCCGAGGCCAGCCCGATCAATCGCCAAAAAGATAAAATAAATGCTATGTTCCACCGACCGTCCCGGCGGTGGAAAATTCCCCTCAGCTCCGCCGGGGGTCGACACGGTTCCCTGCAACACACATCACCCGCGCTTTATGCCGCACAAGATTATGCTGCACAAGCGAAAAGCGCGAGCGGTGCGAAAACCCGACGTCACAGCATGCCGCGCTTCTTCGAGCATTCGATCCGTTCAGGCGCCATTCGCGACATTTGAATCACATTCTTTCATATTTCGACAATAATCTTCCCGCTGCCCGGATGCATGAAGCTCGTCCTTAAGCCTCTTCCATCAGCCATGCTGACACAAAACCGCCACCCCGAATACGCCCTGCAGCAAGTTCGCTTCAGACTGTCCCATAATACAGGGTCAATGACTTGCAGCCTCTTCCCCCTCCCCCGGACTCGCCAGTGGAAAGCCATGTGGCGGTGGCCCATGGTGGCGGCTGAACCAGTCCGCGATGATCTTGCTATCGCCCTCCATACGAATCTGATCAGGCGCGACCGTAGACAGGTTCTGCAAACTTCCGGACAGATTTCGTATCAGATCCAGCTTGTTGCCGGAGATGCTGACGTCCGGGGACGTTCTGCCCTGGGCATTCGCGGCCGGATTGCTCCGGATTATTTCTGCCAGGGGCCTGGCTTCTATCTCCACTGTTTCCTCGGAATCCGTGGAATTCACCACAATGCGGATCGCCGGCGCGGATGCTCCCGGCGGCTTGTAGCGCGTCGCCAGCATATTCAGATAGGCTTCAAGGGGAATTGCGCGCAGAAACTCAGGAGATGGGATACCACCTGAAATCGGTGCCAACCCCTTGCCCGTGCGGATTTCCATTGCTGCGCTAAGATAATAATTCCGGACGGCATTGGATGTCTGAGCCTTGCCCCAGATCTCATAAGCAGACGCCAAAAGATGTCGCACGTCACTGCTATCGTTGCCAGAAAAAATCAGATGATTCAGGATCTCCATCGCCCATCTGTATTGATGCTTGTCAAGCGCAGCGCGGGCTTTTTCAACCATCGTCGGCGCGCCGCCTCCCAATTCCACATAATGGCGGGCTCGTTCCGTGCGCGGCAGGCGATCCAGATAGGCAGGGTCACCATTCCACCAGCCGAAATACTCCTGATAGACTGCCCGTACATTGTTCTTCAGATCGCCATAATAGCCTTTTATCAGCAGATCTCCGGCATGCTTGTCGGCGGCGATGGCGGTGGCAATGTCATCTGGTGCAAGACCACGATTTGCGGCGCCCAGAGTCTGGTCGTGAATATAGCGATAGGTATCACGCTGCTGCGCCAGTGCAGCAAGCACATCGGCATGGCCGAAACTTGGCCAGCCGTGCGATGCGATGCGAATCTCGCAATCGGTTTCGCAGTGTTGATACAATCGATCCAGAACCTGGGACCAGGCCAGCGCATCACGCACTTTTGCCCCACGCAAAGTCAGCAAATGGTGCTGCGTCTGAGTTGCAATTTCCGCCGTGTGCACGATTTTCCATTGCGGCAGGAAGAACACGAATTCGGCCGGCGCCTCGGTTCCGGCTGCATCCAGAAAATCGAATTCCACACCATCGATTTCCAGCTTTTCACCCTCGGCCGGGATCAGATGCGTAGGATTGACAAACCCGGTCTGGCCACGCGGCAATTGCGGGCCGATGCCGTTATCAACAAAACCATCGGCCCCAAGCGGCAGATTCGTGCCAAACATATAAGCTGCCCGGGCCTGCATCGCTGGTCCGGCCAGAAGATTTTCGCGCCAGCTTGCTTCAACAAAGCCATGCGGTGCAAAAACTGGCAGTTGCCGGCGGTTGATTTCCTGCTGGCTGGCAATGCCCAGGACTCCACCGAAATGGTCTCCATGGCTGTGCGTGAACAGAATCGCGGACACTGGACGCGCGCCAAGAGTGCTCTGAACCAGATCGAACGCTGCTCTGGCTGTTTCGGTGACGGTCAGCGGGTCGATGACGATCCAGCCGCTCTTGCCGCGAATGATCGTCATCACCG